>NZ_JADEXT010000048.1:0-49478 GCF_015206985.1 Nostoc sp. LEGE 12447
ATCTACGATCGCAACTGTTGGGTGGGCATCTCTTGCCAAATGTTTCAGAATTTGTAGTTCTACATCCATTGCCCTGCTTAGTTTCCAGAGTTTTTTCTTTGAATCCTTTTATTCAGAATACCCGGAAAGTGACAGAAGAGGGATAAGACTATCTAATAGCAAGAGTAATAATTTTTTAAATTGCTGCCAGCCCCCCAACGCTGGGTAAATCGGCTCACCCAAGCTTGGGAGATATCTAGGATTTTGGGGATCGCCTCAGCATTACTAATCGGCAGCAACAACCCAGAAAACAACAGCACCGAGATTTTAGTATTTGATAAAGTCAGGTATCTGATTGAACTTGAAGTTTTGCAGCACAAACCCATCTATTGCGTCCTTGTTCTTTAGCTTTGTACAAAGCTTTATCTGCTGCATCAATTAATTCTTGAGCAGAGCTTTTAACTGTTGGTATTTGAGTCGCCACACCTAAACTGACGGTCACAAAATTTTGAAAGCTAGTATTTTTTCTATGATAAATTTTTAATTCTTCAATAGACTTATGAATCAATTTAGCTACTTTAATGGCACCTGATTCATTCGTATTTGGTAAAAGGACAACAAATTCTTCTCCACCATAACGAGCTAGTAGATCCGTAGGCCGCTTTAATACAGCTTGTGCTACACGAGCAACTTGTATTAAGCATTCATCCCCTGCTAGGTGTCCATAATTATCGTTATAATCTTTGAAATTGTCAATATCAAATAAAACTAAAGATAAATAATTCCCTGTTTGTTGTAGTCGATTCCATTCCCGCTCTAATAATTCATCAAAACAACGACGGTTAGCTATTTTAGTTAGACCATCTAGCTTACTAAGTTTTTCTAATTTATAATTTACTAATTCTAAAGAATGGTTTGCTTGAGTTAATTGATTAGCTTGGGAGCAGAATTGAGCTAATAATTTTGAATGTTCTAGAGCTACATTAAACTGAGCTGCTAATTGTCGAATAAATTGGATTTCCGACGTTTTCCACTCGCGAGAACAATAGCACTGATGAACGCATAGTAATCCCCATAAAGTTTTTCCTTTCATTAGGGGTACAACAATTTGCGCCTTGATTTGAAATTGCTCTAACACTAAGAGGTGGCAATCTCGTAGCCCAGCTTCATAAACATTTGATAATACCTGTATACGCCCTTGGTGATAAGCAACTGCATATTTTTCACCAAAACAATGATCCAACACTTTTATGGCAATCACCGAATCGTAATCAGGCAATACATTCTCAGAGACAAATTCACCACAGGTATAGTTCGATTCCGGGTCAAATCGAAAGATCCCAACGCGATCTGCACGGAGAGCTTTACGCACTTCTCGTACAGTTGTTTTAAACAAAGTGTCTAAATTAAGAGACTCACGAATTTCAGCAACTAAATTAAATAGAATTTCCTGTTGCTGATTAGCTTTATGCAGCTCTATTGCTTTTTGTTCTGCTTGAGCTAACAATTCTGCTTGTTTAACTGCAAACCCTAACTGCGTTGCAATTTGAGACAGAAACTGTATTTCTAATTTTTTCCATTCATGTGGCTGTGAGTGCTGATAAGCAGCAAGAACTCCCCACAGGTTTTTTCCCACAAAAATTGGTGCTGTTGCATAAGCTCGAATATGGAACTGTTCTAAAATTTCTAAATGGCATTGAGATAAACCTGCTGAGTAGACATCTGAAATTACTAAAGTTTCATTATTACGATAACGTCCACCTTGATGTTCTTGTAGATAAGAGTCATTCCAAACTGTATTTTTTCCTAATGTTTCTACATCATCCCATCCAGGCTCGGCAAACTCAAAGTCGCTGACAAATTCTCCACCCCAGTTTTCATAAAAACGATAGACAGCAATCCGCTCGATACGAAGTAACTTGCAAGTTTCTTTAGTAGCTGTACGAAAAATTGTTTCTAACTCTAGAGAAGCTCGGATTTTACTAATAACTTTATAAAGCGCCCTTTCTTGTTCTTCTAGTTGCTGAATTTGAACGTTTTTCTCACACAATTCACTTTTTAAATCACTAACACTAGGCTGTCCTAAAAGTTTACAGAATAAATCAGCAGATACTTTAGTAATATTATGTAAAATTTTATTTATCATAAAATACCAACTACCAAATTTTGCGTATAATTACTGATAAAATATTAAAATATTTTATACTAAAATTGATCTGTACCAAAGCTTTCTTTCAATCTAACTTTTTTACAAATTATTCTGTTAAAAAATTTAATTAAAATAAACAGCAAGTATTATGCTGTTTATTAGCACTTTTAGCCACATCTTGCTGGTATTTATGATTATTCTTGCACGTAGTCAGTTTTTTTAAATTAATATTTATAGGTGCAATATATAAATAAACAAAACAATATTTAAGGCTTAACTTTGAGAATGTTACAAGCCAGACTCAACCTGTACGCTGGATATTACATTCCGGAAGCAGGTTATCGTCTGGAATCAGTTCTTATGACTGTTCAAGGTGATAGCGCAGGTTCTGCGAGTGATGCAGAGATTGAAGAAACTGAGATTGAGTAAACTTCGGTGGGCAGACAACTCAGTACAATCATCAGCAAGTCAGCCCTAACAGCCGGGCTACATCTGTTTAAAACTCGCCGCATCGCCCTATTACCAAGAACTTGGGCAACTTCCGCCACACCTTCAAGCACAGTTGGGAGTGATGATTCTGATTCAGCAATCAACATCGGGAAGTATGTACGGGCTAACCACTTTTCATCGTCGTCTAAGTCAGTCAAATTTTTATTACTACCGCTATTAAGACTATCTAATAGCAGGATTAATAATTTTTTAAAGTGTTGCCAGCCCCCCCATCTCTGGGTAAATCGGCTCACCCAAGCTTGGGAGATTTCGGCAATGTTGGCGATCGCCGGTTGAGTAATTTTCTGTTTTGACTGCTAAAGGTGGGTTAGAGCATTAACTATAGCGTGTCCTGTTTGCTCACTGGCGTTACCAGCTTCAGGGCAGAGTTGGAAAGCATCAACGCTTTCTAATTTAACTCCTGGTAATTCACGATCAAGGAAACCCAAATCATAGTCAGCGCAGAAGTAGAATGTTAGCTCCACATTGGAGCGACGATGAGCCCCGTAGCGGTCAGTGGGTAAAAGGTGTTGAGTTAACAGTTGGTGTAAAACTAAGAGTGCAGGTTGCAGCTGTGATAGAAGATTTGGTTCTAACAGTAGCAGTTTGCCCACGGTGGTTTCAAAATCGCCTCGGTTCACATTAACCGAACGCACGGGCTTGATGAGTGTGCCAGCTTCTTCCCATAACCGCCCAACGGTGAAAGTTTGGTCAGCAGCGTTAGTTAAGGTGACAGGGGTAGAGTCTGGGTGCGCTCTAAGTTCAGAATAATTTTGAATTGCACTGCGCTTTTGAAAGCGGAAGCCAAAACCATCCCCTTGAGCGAAACGGCACTGATTTTTAAGGGAACAACCGCCACAGATGGGGCTGATGCCGCTCTCTTCAAAATCTAAACTGTTAAAATTCTTGTTACGAAATGCGTTAAATAAGTAAGTTCTATGACAATTACCATCAGTGTCAGCAGTCTCACCCGCTTTAGTCCACAGTTTAAGGGACTTCCAGAAAATAAACTATTCCATTAGCAATAATAATAATCATTTTAAAGGGGGATGAAGGGGCTGCCGACGGCAGCCCCTTCATCCCCCTTTTGTAGTAATTTGAATAATGATTGAGTTTTTGAGTGTGTCAACTGGTGACTATAGTATTAACTGATTCTCTTAAAAAGTTGTTGATTGAAACTGCATCTCAATTGAAAGGTGCTGAAAAGCGTAAATTTATGGCACAGACAGTTCAGGGCTTAGGTTTAGGAGGGCAAAGGCTTGCACAATCAGAACTAGGATGGAATAGAGACACAATTCGGAAAGGGACAAGAGAATTAAAAAGCGGTATTACTTGTGTTGATAATATGAGTGGCAAAGGACGTTATAAGGCGGAAAAACACCTGCCAAATCTTTTAGAAGATATAAAAAATTTAGTTGACTTCTATAGTCAAACCGATCCGAGTTTTAAAAGTCAAAGACTATATACTAGACTCAGTGCAGCCGAAGTCAGAAAGCAATTAATCGAAAAGTATGGTTATAGTGATGAAAAGTTACATACATTCCTATTCAATTCGAGTCAAATTAAATAATTTAGGTTACAAGCTCAGAAGGGTAAAGAAAGTTCAGCCTCAAAAAAAATCCCACAAACTGATGCAATCTTTGAGCAATTAGACGTAGTTAATATTGATGCTTCGGAAGATAAGAGTGTTTTACGTCTAAGCATGGACGGAAAAGCCCGTGTTAAGATCGGCTCATTTGACCGAGGGGGTAAAAGCCGGGATGGGGCGAAGGCTGAGGACCATGATTATAATCCGAAAACAACTGTAACTCCCTATGGGATATTTCTTCCAGAGCTTGATGAGTTATTTTTGTACTTTACAGAATCGAAAGTTACAAGTGATTTTATCGTTGATATTTTAGAAGATTTTTGGTCTTGTGAAAAGCATCGTTTTTCTCAAGTTAAAACACTACTTCTCAATCAAGATAATGGGCCGCAGAATAGTTCACGACGTACCCAATTTATGAAACGTATAGTAGAGTTTGCTCACAAACATCAAGTAAATATACGTTTAGCTTATTATCCTCCATATCATAGTAAATATAATCCAATAGAAAGGACATGGGCAGTATTAGAAAATCATTGGAATGGAAGTATTTTAGATGAACTAGAAACAGCTTTAAATTTTGCTAGAACTATGAAATGGAACGGGAAACATCCAGCCGTCAAGCTAGTACACGAAACTTATGAGAATGGGGTAAAGCTTACAAAAAAAGCTATGGCTCAAATTGAAAAACAGATTGAGCGGCTAACCGATTCTACTCATGAAGTTTTCCCAAATTTAGGTAATTGGTTTATTGATATTTGTTGTAGTAAAACAAAAATTATTTGATTTTAATAACAGCATTTATTTAGCTACAAAACATACTAATTTTACACTGTTAAACTTTAAAGCAGACGACAAGTGTATAGATTCTTCATGCATAGATGAGGGGGAGAAAAGGGGTTGCCCTCGGCAACCCCTTTTCTCCCCCTTAAAATGATTATCATTCTTGATAAAGCCTCTCTCTTGTTTTTCTTGGAATAATTTATTCTTTGGAAGTCCCTAAAGTCCTCACCAGTAGGAGTTTGCGGGTGGGGTCTAGTTTAAAGCCGTTGTGACGCACTGGTAAGTCAACAAAATTCGTCTCAATGGGCAGTGTGGATGGGTTTCTGTGGTTGACATCCTGGTAAATTAGTTTATCAACGCCGAATAGCCCTGCCGTAATTGCCCCGCGTTGTAAGACTTACCTAGTCCTGGGTGGGAATTATCTAAGATTTGTGTCCAGCCCTTAGAAACAGCTTCCACCCAAGCGGTAATATGTTCTTTTGGCTGGCAGGAGATAGAGATATTGCCTGTAACTTCAGTTATGTACGGGATATTGCCGGGCTTGTAAATAATTACATTGGGCGGAGGCGTGTCAATTTCGGGTAAGGGCTTGGGTGTTGGTGGGGCTTTAAATCCTTTAAATATCGAAGAAAATGGCGCGATGGGCTGCGCCCCAGCGTAGCTGATCGCTTGCTTTAATAAATTTTGGAAGCTGCTCAAGTCCTCTCTGACTCGCCCAAGTTCCCACTGTTCACGGTTAATTAGTCCTTTGGGCTGGTATGCTTGGTACTGCCGTTGCGGGAAGCGAAAGCCATACTGTTTGGCAATATGAAACAGTGTTCTGATCGTAATTCCCCCACGTCTAAAACTGCGAATCTTGGCGTGGATGTTCCAAGTTGAGCCTTTGATACTGGGCGACCACTGTTCTGCTATGATTTCCGCTTCTGATGCCCCATAATGGTTAACCAGCGCCATCAACACCTGACGGCATTCGTCGTAGTTACCGCTTCCTGGGGTGCGTGGTGGGATGAATGAAAGCGTGTTCTGGATAAGCTGGTCAATATCCCAGCCTTCAGTGAGGGAAATCTCACGCCACTCTTTACGCCGTGACTCAATTTCTTGAATTCTTAGCTGATACTCCTCCCGTTCATGCAGCGCGATCGCGATCGCTTCCTGAATCCATTCTGCTGGTAAAGTGGCTTCACGGTTGACTAACGGGAATTCGGCTTCTGTGCTGCCGTAAAATACACGACTTGCATCTTTACAAGCTGGATCATGCGGTAACTGCTGCATCAGCTTACGGGTACAAGCTTCTACAGTATCAGCACCTTCAACATATTGCGGTAAAGGGAAAATCAACCGGAATTTATGCCAGTCTGGTTTATGACTGGCAGTGGTGTACATGAAAGCGCAGTGCTTTTGAATGAAGGAATGGGCTAGGGCTTCCTCAATGGTTAGTTGCGGATCGTAAACTTTGATAGAATTTCCGTTTTCGTCCTTGATTGGTTTGCCGTCTTCATCACGGGCGACATCGGAATTATCAATGTCGAGGAGCAATCATTGAGAACCGATGACATTAGCCTTACTGCGCCATTTCCCACCCAATAAGCCAGCACAGATAGCGTGACCTGCTTTAATGTGTTGCTGCACATCTTCTAGAGTGCCTTCTGTATCTTGAAAGTTGGCGGCAAGTTTCTTAAAGTCCCAGTCTTTATTTCTGCCTGTGGCATTAAACGCAAACTTGATTTTATTACTAGGTATGACTGGGGGTAAAAACGCGCTATCGTAAATAGATTTTTTCCCTGATAGCGCCGTTCTTCTGCTCTCAACTACGGGGTTTGTCATTTATTAGTCACTCCTTCTAGGAAACCGCCGCTTATCAGCCATTACCCCTCTGTTGGTACACGCCAGGGTGCTTATTGTGGGAAGTAAGGTTTGAGGGCAGCTTAAGGTTTTCAGTAGCCAAAAAAGTTTTTGACATTTTTGGACACCAGGAAATAATGCCAGATTGGCCAAAACCACTAGGCAAAACTGATCTAATTAATCTAATTAATCAGGGCTGTTTTAAGAGGCTACAACCCTTATGCAGCAAGGATTTCAAAAATGGATTGTCCGGGGATTCTAGAGCCTTTGTTTTAAGAACCAAAGCCTTACAGGGCAAAGCTTTAAAGCCAATTTTTTGAATTATTTTTTTTAAAACAAGACTGCAACAGAAAACCAGCCAACCACAGCTGATCATCAACTCGTAGTTGGGAAATCTAGAGTAATAATACTTAGTCTTGGATATCTAGAAGCGTTTGGATCTGGGTGGCTAGCTGTGGATTGAAGGTGCGCTCACCCCGTTCAATCAGGGAAATAAGGTTTTGAGATACGCCGATAAAACCAGCCAGTTTAGCTTGAGACCAGCCTTTAGCAATACGTGCTTCTTTAACTTGACTGCTAGTCAAGCTGATGTGTTGTTCCTGTGTGGGGTTGGCTTTGGGCTGTAACTGTTCTACTTTGGGTTTAACTTTCAATTGCGATCGTTCAACCGTGAGTTTTACCTTGGATGCTATAAGTTCCGGGATAGGGGTTGGGGGTTTGATGGTGAGTTTTGCATCCAACAGCTTATCAAGGTAGCCTTTAGGTTTCTTATCCTTGGAGTCTGGTCTTAGCTCTTCGGGGTAAGTTTCGGGGTCAAATGCAATCTGCCAGCCCAGTTTTAGTAGTAGCTTTATGGCACTATCCCAGTGCTGTTTTAAGTCATAGGCTCGGCGGCGATCTAATCGAGCTTTATCTATAATCGGTTTGACAAATGCAATTTCTAATAGCTCCTGTACTTTGTAATTTCCATCAAGGCGAATTCGACTATCTAATGTTAGATATATAGCCAGCCTTAGCGCGAGTTCATCATGGTAGGGATCAATTTTCAAAACTTGTTGGGCTAAGTAGCCGAACTGATATAAAGCGTCCCTTGATTTTGCTCCTGCTCTGTTCAAAAAATGTTGAGTCCAAGCACCGGGTTGAATAATTAACTGAACTTCATTAGGTTCTTCTATTTTCCCTTGTAAATTTATCTGACCATAGGGCACAACTGTAATGTTCCACATTCGACCTACAGGGGTACTAGCATTTATTCCACCTTTTTTGTTCCTACCTTCTATCCATACTGCTTTAACTAACAAACAATCTAATGCAAACGCAGTTTTGGCTATTTCTGAGAGTTTTTTATGTTTGGGTAAATCTGTTCGCTGATCCCAACCCATATCTTTTATCAAGTCGCTGGCATATGAGAATAAATAAGCTTTCCCACGGTCTTTCCTGTTTCATTGCATAGGCAGCAAAGATTAAGTGCAGTTTGGCGCTGTTAAACCCAAATTTATCAATGATTTGTAGTGCTTCATCCCAAGGGATCATGGAAATATCACCGGGGTTGGCAATATAATGCTCAATGAAGTTTTGAGAATTGCCCTTAGCTCTATGTTGTAAGTAGGGTATCCCATCTTCATTTTGCTTCCACAATTAGTGGAAGTTGCGGATTTAAATCATTGGCTGCCATAAGAAAACTCTCATCGAATGGAATTTATCTTCTAGGACTGCATGGGCAACAGCAGGCGGATTTCATCGATTGGTGTATAAGTTAGCCGCCATCTAACGCAGGGCAAACGCATCTAAATATAGTACATAGATACTAAAAAAGGATAAAGGCAGCGATCGCGTGTGGTATGAAGGATAAGCAATGGGGCATTGATGATAAAGTCATTGTAAAAGTAACAATATTGACCCAGTTTGCGTGAATCGCCCTTTCTACCTTCAGCAACTTACGCCGCTACTGCCACTCGGACTCCCAGCAGCCCAATCACTTGTTCGGCACTAGGAGCCACGCGATTGAGTCCGTACTGTCTAGGTCTTGCGTACCAGCTTTGTTGATTGCACCCGACGAAGCCAACAAAGTGCCCGTCTTGGTAGAGTTTGGTGCTGAATCCTAACCAATCGATTTCGCCGTGATAAAGACCAAAAACAGTGCAAGCTATTTCTAGTTCATCGCTTAATCGTTCGTTCCTTTCTAGTGGGGTTTCCGGTAGAGTCGCTTTAACCTCTGCAACTCTTGCGGCGAACCAGTCCCTATCAAAGGGTAGCCGTCCGCCTTCCACAAACTGCACCCATACTGTGATTCCGCCTTCTATCCAGATGGTGCGGATTGATTCGGGTTCGACTTCAATAATCTCGCCAATGATGCGGCGATCTCTGCTGGTGAGAGGATCTTGGGTTGGGGCTACAGCTTCGGCTTGGGATTCGAGGTGGCTGTACAGTTCTGCTTGGGCTATCGCTTGCTCGTCTTTGAAGGGAGTATTTGCAATTATTGTTTGATTGAGTTTGAAGCTTGAGGGTGCTTGTTGTGTGTAAACGGATTGCGTCATAATAAGGATCTCCTGCCTCTACACGGGGTTAGGTTTTTACAGAGGGTGATCACAAACTTTGGACGGGGAGTGATCACCTTTTGATCTGAGCAAATAAAAGCTGATTTCTGAAGCTGACACTAGACTGTTCCGAAACAACCTCAGCCATTGGCTACAGCAATCTCAACACCAGTATCCAGGAAACCTTTACTGTCATCGACAGATTCGAGTGGCAGGCGGTAAATGAAATCCTCCAGATGAGGGAACAGCAGCTTTACCTGCAAGCTGGATATAAGAACTTTTCAGAATACTGCCAGCGTGAATTATACGCCTGGGGTGGATACCGACGAATCAACCAACTGCTAGGAGCTAAAAAGGTCATAGATGCAGTTGGCGAGTTGGGCGGACACATCAAAAATGAGCGTCAGGCTCGTCCGTTACTTCGTTTAGTCTAGGAACCAGAGAAACTAAAACAAGCTGTAGCGATCGCTCTCAAAGACAACCCTTCCCCTGGTGAATCAGACTTTGCGGCTGCGGCTAAAAAAGTGGTTCCATTCCCTAGAAAACGCACTTACCCCGCAGAATATACGGAAGTGATCGCTGCTATCGAAGAACGCCATAAACAAGAGTTAGAGCGACTTTCCCAGGAATTGAGGATTGGTTTGCAAACAGAGGCCACAGCCAAAGCAGAAGAACAAGTGCAAGAGCAAATCCAATCTCTGCAACAACTCTTTAAACAACAGAAATAAGAAAATATCCAGTTACAGCAACGCCTCTCGGAGATGGAGGGGCTAAGGAAATTGGAGGCTGAGAATCAACAACTCAAGCAGCGTATTCAAGATTTGGAAAACGCAGTACAAGAACGTCCTCAACAGCAGTGGGGAAATACCATGACCCAGCAAGCGACCAAAGCTTTGAACAAGCAGGTAAAGCAAGCACTGGAAAAGACAATTGATCTGCGATCGCATATCAGGCCGAACAATTGGAAATGTTGCCCCAGGCGATTAGTGATATTCGGCGGGTCTTGTCAAAGCCTGGGTGTAGCTGGGAGGACTATTGGGATGTTGCCCAAGAGTACGAGGTGATTAAACCAGATTATTGGGCAGAATTAACCACCCAAGAGACAGAATTAATTACCGTACTCCAGAAAACATCCTCTCAACCGGACACAATTGCACTCGGTTCTACTGTTGCCCATGCTGACCCATACCGCACTTTGTATGTCGAGAGAGGTGAGGTGGTGCAAGATTTGGGCGAGGAAATAGTGGTGGCTTGGGATTGCTGGAAGGAGCAATCGAAAAAGACTGATAGGTATTTCCGAAACGAATTGCGATTCTGGCAACCGGAAAAAGAGTAGGTGAAGTTGTTGATTAGAGCGATTGCTTAGTTAAAAACTGTGCAATCACCTAGGGTGTTGATTTTGTTGGAGAAACTTAAGAGTTTCTTCATGCAGTTTCTGTGTCGCCAGTTGAGGCAGAAAACAAAATTCTCCTTTTTGAGAGCATAGATTTGCCAAAAACAAGAGCTGCCCAGTCTTCAACATCTAAAAAACGGACTGTCTCTAATGCTTCTTTCACAAGATTAGTTGTCAAATTCATGGTTGATAAACAAATACTCGAAAATATTTGACCGATTTGTTTAAGAGGGCAACGAGAAGAAAACTGTTTGTATTTACCAAATAGTGATTCTAAGACATCAGAAGTAGCTAATAATGTTTGACCTGATGTAATGTGAGATATTTCCTGTGTTAAATAGCCGATAATTTTTTGTCTAAACCCTTTTGAATAATCCATTCCTATTGTTAAATATTGTTGCATAATATTGAAGGTTTCTTGATTCAATCCATCAAGCTTAATTTGAGTTTCTACTCTGCGGTCATGTAAACCATTTGTTTCCAATCGTTCAGTGAGTCTTGATAAGATGCTAACCAACCCAACTTCTGTTTCAATTTAGTCTTAAGAACTTCTGGCTCAATATTTGGTACTAAATTGGTTAAAATATCTAGCGGTGAATTCAGCAACTTTTCAGCCCAATCTAAAAGTTTTTCTACGTTAAAGTAACGACACTGCGAGCGTTGTGAGGGAGGAGCTAAGAAAGATAGTTCGGTTTGTTGTACTTGTCTCCGACATTGACCACACTGCTGTATAAAAGACTGATATTTTTCGGAACCAGTTAATTCATGCTTGAGTAACAAAGCCATTGCATGAGTTACATCATAAGTATAAATTACATCAGGATGATTCTGTTTATACAGTTTAATTCCTCTTTGAATATCACTTCCACGGTCAGCAATGATTTGTTTAGGATGACCAAATTTTAGAGCAATTTCCATCAGTTTCTGCTCTATGAGTTCCCCTTTCGTTGATTCGCCAACTCTTTTGCTCTCGCCTGAGAATCAAACTTTAATTTATTATCCCACTGCTGTGCTTTGTTGAACTTTTCAACAGCGCCATTAATATCATCATTTCGCGCTAACTTTTCACCTTGGATAACTAACGCGATCGCACCTTGCACTAACCGCGATCGCGTTTGGCATGATTGCAACTCTTCTAACACTTCTGGATGACCAATAAAGTAATTATTCAGCAAGTTGCAACCACTCAGTAATAAATTATCGAAATCCAAATCCCATAAAATTATTGTTTTGTCATCACTAGCAGAAGCTAACTGTTGTCCATTGGGGCTGAAAGCGATACTATTGACCCTATCAGTATGACCAGTAAAAGTTTTGAGTAGTTGACCACTGTTGACATCCCATATCTTGATGGTCTTATCTCGACTAGCAGAAACTAACTGTTGTCCATCAAGGCTATAGGCGATGCTTCTAACTGCATCAGTATGACCAGTAAAAGTTTTGAGGAGTTGACCACTGCTGATATCCCAGATGCTGATGGTCTTGTCAGCACTAGCAGAAGCTAACTGTTGTCCATTGGGGCTGTAGGCTACGCTAATGACCCAATTCCTATGACCAGAGAGAGTTTTGAGGAGTTGACCACTGCTGACATCCCAAATTTTGATGGTGTTGTCAGCACTAGCGGAAGCTAACTGTTGTCCATTGGAGCTGTAGGCTACGCTAATGACCCAATTTCTATGACCAGAGAGAGTTTTGAGGAGTTGACCACTGCTGACATCCCAAATTTTGACGGTTTTGTCAACACTAGCAGAACCTAACTGTTGTCCATTGGGGCTGTAGGCGACACTAATGACTGTACCGTTATGACCAGTAAGGGTTTTAAAAATTTTTTTACTGCTGATATCCCAGATTTTGATGGTTTTGTCAGCACTAGCAGAAGCTAACTGTTGTCCATTGGGGCTGTAGGCGACGCTAATGACCCTATCGCTATGACCAGTAAAGTTTTTAAACAGTTTACCACTGTTGACATCCCAAATTTTGATCGTCTTGTCATCACTAGCAGAAACTAGCTGTTGTCTATTAGGGCTGTAGGCGATGCTATTGACTTCTTTGCTATGACCAGTTAGGGTTTTAGGGGGTTTACCACTACTGACATCCCAAATTTTGATGGTTCTGTCCCAACTAGCAGAAGCTAACTGTTTTCCATTAGGGCTGTAGGCGACGCTATAGACTCTACCGCTATGGCCAGTAAGGGATTTGAGGAGTTGTTTACTGTTGACATCCCAGATTTTGATGGTGTTATCATCACTAGCAGAAGCTAGCTGTTGTCCATTGGGGCTGTAGGCGACGTTAAAGACCCCACTTCTATGACCAATCATGGATTTGAGAAGTTGACCATTACTGACACCCCAGATTTTGATGGTGTTGTCAGCACTAGCAGAAGCTAGCTGTTGTCCATCACTGCTGTAAGCGATGCTCATGACCTCTTTGCTATGACCAGTCAGGGATTTGAGGAGTTTGCCACTGTTGACATCCCAGATTTTGATGGTGTTGTCAGCACTAGCAGAAGCTAACTGTTGTCCATCACGGCTGTAAGCGATGCTCATGACCTCTTTGCTATGACCAGTCAGGGATTTGAGGAGTTTGCCACTGTTGACATCCCAGATTTTGATAGTCTTATCCCGACTAGCGGAAGCTAACTGTTGTCCATTGGGGCTGTAGGCGACGCTATTAACCGCATTGCTATGACCAGTAAGGAATTTGAGGAGTTTACCACTGCTAACATCCCAGATTTTGATAGTCTTATCCCGACTAGCGGAAGCTAACTGTTGTCCATTGAGGCTGTAGGCGACGCTCCAGACTTCATCGCTATGACCAGTAAGGGATTTGAGGAGTTGACCACTACTGACATCCCAGATTTTGATGGTGTTGTCATCACTAGCAGAAGCTAACTGTTTTCCATTGGGACTGTAGGCGATGCTATTGACCGCGCTGCTATGACCTTCTAAAGTATTCACCTCGATCGCACGATTTTCTTTTGGCTCGTTTGGCTTTAAGTAAACCGCTTGCTGTAAAGTTGTCACAGTTTGCATTCGGGTATCGCTTCTATGCTGTGCCCAAATTGTATGCTTGAGTTTGCTACCTGCCCTTAATGCTGCTATTAAAGCATCTGGATGTTGTCTAGAAACAGCAAAGGCCTCAGAAGAATTATTGATGGCGTTAATTAGATGAACATTTGCCTCTACTGTCCACTGGAATGTTACCGCTGCTAACCCAGCAAATCCTAAACCTGCGGCAATTGAACTAAAAAGGGCGCGTTTGAGAACACGATTAAGTTTTGCTTCACTTTGTTTTCTTTGTTCTCGTTCTTTTTCCAGTTCCGCCATCACCTGCTTTAACTTCGGTTCCTGTTGCTGGCGGATAAAGGCGGCAATGTAGTCATGCACCAGTTGATAACGGTCATTTGGGTTTTCTGGTAGCAAAACTACTAAGCCGGATTGGACAAAAATCTCTAAGACTAAATCTAATTTACTGATTTCAGAAGTTTGTTTCGCCCTAGTTTCTGATCCCCCCGCCTGCGGCGATCGCCTTAAAAAGGGGATAGAAAGAATAAAGCCCCCCTTTTTAAGGGGGGTTGGGGGGATCTGCGAAAAATACGGCATCAAATCACGTTCCAACTCAGCGCGAGTCTTCAGAGGGCGAGTTCCTTTTTCATCAGTCAGTAGATACAGTAAAATGTCTGCTGCTTGCTGATTTTCTTCACCGCAATCATGAACAACTTCATTTAAATAACGCTTAACCAATTCCCCCTTAGTACCACGTTGCTGATATTCTGCCAGAGTTGTAATATTCTCCGTTTGCAGTTGCGCCCCCACAACCTGCAACTCAATGGGACGCACTTCACCCAATTCTCCGGCTAAATCTTGCACCAGTTGTTCTACTAAAGCAGGTTCTAAGCGAAAACTAGTATTCTCAGTTAAACGCTGAATAATTGACTTCGTATCAGCAGGTGAGAAATTCCCCAACTTGTAAAGCACATTATTACTGAGAATGTCATTGCCAATAATCTTGAGACTGGACAAATCATTGCACTCCAGCAAGTAATGAATGTAATCTACCCGCAGTGATAAGATAACTTTCACTGATAGAACATTCAAACACTCTCCCAGAAACTCAAAGAATTGCTTTCTTTGTGCAGGTTCGGTGTAAACAAAGAAAAATTCCTCAAACTGATCGAAAATTAGCACCGTGCGGAGATTGTGCTGTTCGTTTTCTTTAAGTCTGGATATTAAATATTGCGGTATTCCGAGTTCAGAGGTCGAACGTCCGAGTTCAGAGGTCGAACGTCCGAGTTCAGAGGTCGAACGTCCGGGTTCAGAGGTCGAACGTCCGAGTTCAGAGGTCGAAGTTCCGAGTTCAGAGGTCGAAGTTCCGAGTTCAAAGGTCAAACGTCCGAGTGCAGAGGTTGAACGTCCGAGTTCAGAGGTTGAAGTGCCGAGTTCAGAGGCTGAACGTTGAGGTTCTGACTCTCCCCAATCAGTAGAGACGCGATGAATCGCGTCTCTACAAACTCTCGATTCCTCACTTTCTCCTAAAAGCCTGCCCAACTCTTCCACCCAGTTGGTGTAAACGCGCATTACCACCGGCAAATAATCTTGAGTACCGATCGCTTTATTCTTTAAAGCTGGTAACAGTCCTGCATTCACCAGGGAACTTTTGCCTACACCCGATTGCCCATGAATTACTATCAGCTTATAATCAGGGCGACCCATGCGTTCAATCAAACGTTCTATATCCAACAGGCGACCAGATGCAGCAATTTCCGGGGCAATGTTTCCCTGGGGAGAGTTTGAGGGCAATGTCTCGACAAATGCCTGTTTTGTAGCTTCTAACCTACCCGCACCAATAAAAGCCCGCAAGCCAAATTGCTGTTCAATGGAACGCCGTTGCTGTTTAATTTTGTATGCTTTGAGATATTTTTTTTGTTCAAAATAAAGCTGCTGTAAAAACCTGTGAATATCCAAAAAAAGCCTGACATCTTCTAGGGAATTACCCACATCCTTAGCATTTTCTAAGCTGAGGGTTGCCTCTTGACTTTGACCTAAATGGTATTGAGAACGACCTAAAATAAATTGATATAAGCTGAAGTCTTTTGATTTTAAAACCTTTTCAGTAATATTAGATAAAAGCCCTGATATATTAGCTGATTCCAGATTTGTAATCGTAGCAAAAACTTCCAAGGCTTGCTTAACTAACTGATTTGCTTTAACCCAATTATTCTGAGCCAAAGCTACCTCAGCTAAAAAACCGTAATCTTTGGCTAATTCTCTTAGCTGGTTGTTAGCTCGATGGATTACTAAACCTTGCTCAGAAAGACTCTGCAACGTTTCCCACTTTTGCAAGTCTCGCAAGATATCACCAAACTTAATTACTGCATTAGCAATTAAATCTGGACTTTTCAATCGGTTAATAAAATTTATATACTCTTGGATATAATGCCAAGTTGCTTGCCAATCGGGATGATTGATATCTTGATGTTTAAAAGCTTTGAGATAATAGCAAAAGCCAATCTCACCCAGAACTTTTGCCCATTGCTCTAAATTATGATTTTGTTGCCAAAGTTCTAAAGCTTTGTGATAATGCTCTAATGCCGAATCTTTTTGATTATTTATCTGTTTGATGAAACCTAACAAGGATTCTAGATTAGCTTGAATTTCTAAATTATAAACATCTGGCTTGTTGAGTAAATCTCTTTGTGCCGTTTCTAACTCATTTTCCAGTTTAATATATACATCTACACTGAAATTAAAGCTATTACTAAACCATTGATTAGCCGTTTTGGTAATAAAATCTACTAATTCTTGTGTTGATATGGCAAAATCTCTCGTAGTTGCCCAACTTTCCAAATCTGGTGCAAGCTGTATTAATTGCTTGTAGATTTCATCGTCAATCCACAACACTAAGGGAAAAGCAAAATTCTTGCGAAACTCTTCCCGCACCTGATTCGCAGAAGTTAACATCACAGACAAATTCTGCACTGATTCCAAACCCACAACCATCACACAGGCTGGTATTTCTGCGCCGAATTCTTCCTGAATCGCAGTATAAAGAGTTCTGTTTGATTGCTGCACTGCCAAGATACGAATTTCAACTTGACAAATTTCCTGCAATCTAGAGATTAAGCGATCGCGCAAGCTGGCATAATTACACCGTGCCAAAATCAGCTTAAACTGTCCCACGGAGGATTCGATCGCCCAAGCTAATTGTTTCAAAGAGCGATCGCTGTTTATACGAGCATCTTGTGATGATTGCGAGTCTGTCATAACTTTATGAAGGCAGGGGGCAGGAGGCAGGAGGCAGGAGATAAGAGGTAGGAGGGATTCAAGACTTCATCTTTTGAATAGTTGACACCAAGATTCCTTGAAACCTATCAACTTCTTCCAAAATAGGAGTAAATATTTCCGGGGATGTCAATCCAACTTCCTTGGCAATAATCAATTGGGTATCGAGTTCTCGAAGCGAGCCTAGAGCAATATGAAGAAACTGGATATATTCGTTTTGTGTTTTTCTACCATAGCCTTCTGCTATATTTGATGGCACAAAAACTGCCGAGCGTCTAATCTGACTAGTTAATCCATAAAGTTCAGACTTAGGGAATTTTTCGGTAAGTCGATAGCAGTTAATAGCGATCTACACTCCGCGCTGCCATATAAATTGCTCTCTATAGCTCATGATTTAGAACTTTGAAGTTAGAAAAAACGAGATAATTTTGCACCTCCTGCCTCCTGCCTTCTGCCCCCTGCCTCCTGCCTCCTGCCTCCTGCCTCCTGCCTCCTGCCTCCTGCCTCCTGCCCCCTGCCCCCTGCCTCCTGCCTTCTGCCCCCTGCCTCCTCACTGCAATTCCCTCGCCTCAGCCAAAACCGGATTAACATCAAACCAAGACTCGCCACCATCCCGATATTCAAAGACAAACCGACTGCGAATCAGTTTTTGATATCCGTGGTCATCACTCACCTTTTTCTTTTCCTTGACATGGCGTAACAATTGCCACTCATCCTCAGAAATTGGCAACATGATTTCATTCCGCCGAGAACGAATCACTTGCTCTAAGGTTTCACGAGTTAAGGGAAGACTCATCTCTTCCATAATCCAGGTATTTAGCAGCCTCAGCACATCCCGCACATGACCACCGCTCATTTGACATAAACGCTCTAGGCTAGCAGCACTATCAAAAATCTCGGTAACTTTATTTAAACGCTCCTCTGGTGTCATGTCAGGAAAAGCTCTAGCAAGTACCATTTGCTGCATGAGTGACATTCCCTGTATATGAACACTGCCATCAGACCATTGTACAGGTACCATTGGTAACACTTTGGGGTCTTCTGGGAAACGCTGAGTCAGCATTCCGTAATCATTGGAAAACTTCAAAGATAAGGGCATGGTGTAGATGAGATGACAATTCAGCTTCGTCAAAAACTCACCCTGATCGACAAATAAATATTCTTGCTGCGGACGACCCCAAGGTTTGGCGCGATTATCTATGCGGTCAAGATTATCGACAATTACCACTAGACCATTTTTACCTTGCTGTTTGAGTTTAGCGATCGCAGGTTCTAATAATTCTTGATTAATCGCTTCCAACAACTTAGTTTTCTGCGGTGCTAAATACTGATTGAGTTTTTCGCGCAGGGTTGGGTCGTTTTTCATCTTCGCGGTGATTTCACCAATACCCATAGACAGAGAAAACTTATCTTTATCTGCGGATAAACCAACATCACCAAGCACGGGAAGCTTAACTTTTCCCGCCGTCACCTCGGAGTTTAAGACTTTCCAAGCACCTTGCAGCAACTCATTAAACTTGTTAGGTGCCTCCAGAGTAATTTTATCCAGACTTTGACTCACCCGACGAGCGATCGCCAGCAGCACATCAGCAATATCGACATCGGTCATTTCCAAATCGTCACTAGACTCAAAATAGACTACATGGAAACCTAATTTTTCCAGTTCTGCCTGTAACCGTAATAGTTCTGTCGATTTACCACAACCAATATGCCCAGTAAATAAAGTGCAGGTGGGTTCATTGGGCTTAAAAAAAGTAATTTTCTGCTTCAGCTTGCCAAGAATATCACCACCTCGGACTGAGGAAAAATCTATGTAATACTTGCTATCAGAGCTATTGTTGACAAATAGAGTTCTGCTGGGATCGCTAGCCTGATAAAATTCCCGTAAATCTATGGGCATAACTTGGTAGTGCAATTATCTGGTATTGTCTTAACACATCCTTGTTGAAAAGGATCAAGTTATTTACATCTTTGCATCTCAAGAATGCCATAAAACATACATTTAGCGGCGTGCGATCGCTAATCTTGGTTCATAATTTAGATCAAATTGTGGGTAAAAGTATAGAATCTCCCATGTTTCAATCAAGAGAGATGTCAATCTTTTAATTGATATTAAACGTTTGATTCCTCTTGTACGTAATTATTATTTTGATAATCATCTTGCTTAG
This sequence comes from Nostoc sp. LEGE 12447, assembly GCF_015206985.1. Taxonomy (NCBI): domain Bacteria; kingdom Bacillati; phylum Cyanobacteriota; class Cyanophyceae; order Nostocales; family Nostocaceae; genus Nostoc; species Nostoc sp. LEGE 12447. The sequence continues at coordinate 19,207 of NZ_JADEXT010000048.1, forward strand.
TAGAAGATGTGAGTTCTTCCAAAATTTGAATTGCACCACTAATCCGCAGTAAGGTATCGCGCAGATTTGCTTGTTTAGCCTCTAAATCTGCCATGACTTTTTGTCCTGATAGCAATTCGGCTTTGAGTTCAGTGAGGCGTTTTTCTAATTGTTCTTTCATTATTTAATTAAGTTCCTTTGACTTTGCTATTCACAGAAATAAATGTGCCTGTACCGGAATATTGGGGGGTTGCGTCGGGAATCGGACTAGGTACAGAAGGTTGTTGAGCGGGAACCAGGACTTGAAATTTGGCTTTAAATGAAGCACCTTTGAGCAGTACTGGTTTACCACCAGATTTTGTCTTTTTGGCTTTTTGGTTTCCAGCAAGGGATTCAATGGATAGTATCCCAACTCCAGGGATACTATATTGGGAAGTCATATAAGGACAACCAGGGACAATGACTTTTTTTTCGTCACCATCTACACAGACTACTTTCTGGTTAACTTTATCCTTGCCTGTGCCAATTAGATCGCCTGGACGGACGGTGACAATGGCTTGTCCAAAAGTCGGGTTAAACATGGCTTGATCGCCAGTGATAAGAATGAAGTCAGCCATTAGTGGGTAATAGTAATCAAACGTTTTTAGAGATAAATAAGGAAAGTTCTATGATTATCACGCTGCTCTAAAAGTAATGCCATCTAAAGAAACCCACCCATTGTTTCCCAAAACTACTTGGACTTGTCCATCAGTTAGAATATCAAGCCGACCTATTGTATTATTAAAGGTTTGAATTGCTTGAAGTTCCCGATTAGACGGTCTATAACCAACAGGAAGCGTAAAAATAGTCGTATTATTAGTTCCACTCCTTACTAAACCTCTGAGGTGAACTATCCCCAAGCTATCTTTGAAATATCCAGCGGGGTTATAAGTGTTGTCATAATTAACCCAATTGTTTTGGAATGTTGGCGTTTGCCATGGTTCTTGTTGCGTTATGTTTTGTAAACTTAGTAGTTGATAATAGGTAGTTTTTAAATGGGCATTAGAACCTTGATTAGGTTGTAATACTTCTATACATCTTGATTGCCCTTGAATAAATAACAGTGTATAAGGATAACGACCTGGTATTGATTGAAATACTCGCCCAGCATTAATGCTTCTTAATAACGTTTCTGCTGAACCACCTGTGGGAGCAATGTTTAAAGCGTCATAGCTGGCAACAGCAATTACATCACCAATAGCAGCAGTTGTATTAACCCAAGTAGCCCAACTATTCCATATAGTAGGATTACCAAAAACGTCATGAGTTGCCTTGTTCTTAAAAGTTCCATTGGGATTGAGAATAACTGTATTTAGCCCTCGGCTACTAGTCATACCCAAGTCAATATTGGCAATTTTTAAAAATGTGATATTTCCTTCAGATGATTCAAATGCTGATCCTCTTAAATAAATTTCGTAATTTTCATAAGCCACAGGGTTTCCACCTGCATATATTGTCCCAGCAATTTTTAAACTTCCTGTAATAACTCCATTGACTGTTAAACTCCCTTGGATTAACTGATTGCCTTGCACATTTAATTTGTATTCGCCTGGATTATTTGTGCCAATACCAAAATTGCCATTTGCTTTAATTCTGACAACTTCATTTCCTTCTTTAGTACCTCCAGATTGCACAGTAATAAATCGTAAGTCATCCTCTGGGTCGTCTCCCCAAGCAATTATGGCATCTTTTCTATTAGTTCCTTCATCCTTCAAACCAATAAATAGATTATCGCTATCCCAAGAAATCTTCATTCCTTTCGTCATCCAATCCCGACTTCCACCTACATTCCCGGTCATAGGTGTATCACCAATTGCTAAAATATTTGTGACAGCACCATTACTACATTGAACAGTACCACTAACCGTTAAATTTCCACCAAAAGAAGAATTTCCTGTTCCTTTGACTGTTAACCCACCATCTACAGCAGTGCTTAACAACATTCTTTCAATATTTTGATTATCTCGCCAAGAATGATTACCGTTAGCTGTATAGAATAAAGTAGAACCATTAACACCAAGTCCGTATCCACTCCAAAGTTGTAATTTCAGTTGGTTTGTAGTTCCAGTATCTGAAAAAGCAATTTGTTGACTGCCATCAAGACTAATTTTACCTTCCTGAATAGTTAAACTACCTTTAAGCAACTGATTGCCTTGCACATTTAATTTGTAGTTTCCTGGCTCGATCGTACCGATACCAACATTACCATTTACAATTAAACTGCCAGTGAAAGAAGAATTGCCTCTGCTATTCACTGTTAAATCGCCATCAATTTTTAAGCTACCTGTCAAAACTGCTAAGTTTGGATTAGTGTTTCCCCCAGAGCGAAGAGTTAAAGCTTTACTATTAGAATTTGGTAACGATAAACCAGAATATTCCCGAACATTAGCATCGAGAGTAATGGTATTTTGAGCTATTGTCAGCTTTCCCAGTTTGACGCTATTTTCAGGAATTGTAGTCGCAAATCCCAAAATAGGTTTTTCAATCCAACGAGTATAGCTATCTGGTACATCTTTTTGCTGTTGAACCTGTTTATCTTGAGCATATTGGATGTAGAGTACAGCGTCAGTAAGATTTTTGAAGTCAGAAAATGTAATATTTTCTTTTGAAATAATTAAATCACCATTACTATTGATAGCCGATCCAGATTTAATTTGAACAGATTTTGTATTCTGAACAACTATAACTTCCAGCCCTTCAATAATCCCTGAAATATGAAGACTTTGATTATGGTAGCGTTGGCGATCGCTAAGATATTTGTGTTGAATTTCAAAATCATCTTCTAGGAGATATTGCCCTGCAAAATAGTTAGGACGTTCATTACCAAAGTTGGTGAAATCAGTAGTTTGAGCCATGTTTTATCCTGAATTTAATTCAATGATTGACTAGTTGTTCCTAGAATGGTGTTACCAGAAACAATTTTACCTTCCTCGTTTTTACGGCAAATTTGTAAAATATTATAGGGAGAAACGGCTGTGAGGTTAAAGGTTTGCTCTAGTATTTTATAAGTAGATAAGCGCTGATTAATATTTAAGGAAGCTTGAACAGTTACTTTCCCAGCAATATCAAGATTATTGAGGTTTTTGACTGTCACTATAAATTTATCTATAGTTTGCATAAACTCTTGGTAGTAGAGGGTACGCTTAATTCTAATTGTATTATTTTCTTTGACAGTTTCTGGTGTCAATAAATAAAATTCTGAAACATCATCTTGAAGGCGGACTGTGATTTGATTTAGTAAATCTAAGTTGATGGTACTTGGTTGGGAAATTTCTACAATTGCCGCAATTTCCAGTTTTTCAATAATTGCAGTTATATCAGGTTGTAACTCTTGAGTTTTTGGTGGATCAAACACTAGAAAATTATATGGCTTAGTCCATATAGTTTCTGTAATCTTCATCCCCGATTGTTGTGGCTGAATATTTTGTTTAAAAATTGTATTTCCTGCGATAATTTCTCTTTTCTCGTTTTCACGACAAATTTTGAGGACTGGTGATAAATTTACAGGTTGTTCTAAGAGTGTATTGTTATATTCAATTTCATTAATTGAAAAATATAGCTTTATAGTTAAATTTCCCACGAACTCTTTATCGGTTCGGTTTGACAATATAATATTGAAACCTGCCAAATTTTCTTGTAAGTGTTGATAATTTAACTTTTGTTTAATTGAAAATGATTGATTATTGATAATTACTTCTGGTGAGTAAGGGGTAATTGATTGCGAGTTTCCTTGGATCTGAATAGCTAACTGGTTCGCTAATTGGTTAATTGGAACATTATTAATTTTGTTGGGAGTGATTGTGGCTTCTATAGCAAAGGTTTGATTTTTTGGGGGTGCAAATAATTTGCAAGGATAAGCAACGTGCGATCGCTTAGTTAGTTGCATAGTTGGCACAAGAATTTTTAGGGAATAAAATGTCTGTGCCGGCTTTTCTCTGTCGATAATTGCTTTAGCAATTTTAGCCTGTCGCCAATACTTATCAGGATCGCGGTCTTTTAAGGTTAGTTGAACTTGAAAATAATTCGGAAAATTATCAAATTGATCGAATACTTCAACTTTTTCTCCAAATCCTGAATTTTTTAAATAAATACTCAAAATTTCGATTAACCCTGCTTTCGTCCCTCGCAAACCGTATAAGTGAACAATTTGTTGAATAAATGCTTGTTTGACCTCTACTTCCCAATCGTCCCTTAAACTCAAGGCTACCCAACCCGCTAACCAAGGTAAAAATTCCTTTGGAGTATGTTGAGGATTGAAATAGACATGAATATTATCAATAATTTCTTCTAATCCTGGTATATTCTGAGTCTTAGCTGTAATAATTTGCTCTTGATTTGGAGTTTCATTTAATCCACTGAGAATTTTTTCAAATGACAGCAACAACTGAGCAATAAAAACATCTTTTTGGAGAATTGCTGGTAAATATTGATGATAGGTACTAATTGATTCAGATTTTTTTTCGTTCATTACCAACTTCTACCAATATTGTAAATTTGCTATCTTGGATATTGATTTTTACTAACTGATTATCTGCTAAATTAATTTCGGATTTAGAGTTATTATTGTTATCTTTAATTTGCAGGTTTTCAATATAGTCAACACCTTCCAATTCATCTAATAATTTATATAATTCTGATAGGTAAACACTCCGACCAAAAGGCCATCCTTTTCCCTGCCAATATTTTCCCGATCGCAAGGGTGCAAAAAATATCTTGACTTCCTTTTCTGCCTGTTTTTTAACTTCTTCTGCTTGTGCGCCATCCCGAAGCACTAATTCTGCTTCTATAGCTATGGATACATACTCAGGTTCTAAGATATGCAGGCGGGTAGTTAAAAGTCTGCGATCGTCAAGAAATTTAAATAATAGTTCATATTTATTTACTTGATTTATTTCATTATTTTCAGGAACAACTACTAAACTAATATGTCCTTTGGCAAAGTTATCAGATGTTGACTCTAGATTTCGTTGTGCTAAACATTTAACTCTGGCAATTTTTAAGTTATCAGCATCTTCTGATTTATTCCAATCAATAAGCACCAATTTTTCAAAATCTGCTGGAGTAACAGCTCGATAAATTTTGCGTACTTCTAATAAAGTCTTCTGAATTTCTGATTGCAAAATATTTTGTCGTTCTTGGCTAGAAATATTAATGGGTAAATTCCATTCTTCGCCTTTAAGTAAACTCAAAAAACTAGCATAATTATCATCAGGAATTTGATTAACTCGGTAGAGAACCATTTCTGTTAACCATGCCAATAATTCAATCAGAATTATTCCCGTATCTGTAGGATTATGATCCGTCCATTCCGGGTATTCAAGCGGAATCTGAGAAATTGCCTCTTCTAGTAAGTTGGCATAGCTGCGATCGTCAAGATTGGGTAAGGGTAGAGTCATGATTAGAGGAATGGGGAATGGGGAATGGGAGATGGGGAATAGGGAATAGGCAAATAGGCAATAGAGGGTAAGGAATAGTTTTTAATTTTTTAATTTTTTGAGAAGGGAAATAATCAAAATAGCATTTCTCAGCAATTTCCATACCTTTTTGCCAAATTATTAAGTCTTTAAAATCCCGAATATCTGACATTTTTCACTCCTTTCTTATATTCACGAACCATTTACCTATTTGCCTATTCCCCATTCCCTATTGCCTATTGCCCTCTACCTTGACGTTGTGATTGCCAGAATAAATTAAAGAATCAGCACTTAGTAATGACTTGCTTTCTGTTGCAGGTAACTGTACCTCTAGGGAATTAACATGATCTACTCCCGTAATGGATTGAATAATGGCGTAAAAATCGGATTTTTGCGGGTAGCGTCCAAATTGCCAGCCCTCTCCTGTTCCTCCAGTTAAGGGATGGAGAAAGGCTTCTAAGTGTTGTCTAACGATGTTTCTCACTATGTCTGCATCTTCGATCAACACAGGAGTGATAGTTGCAGTTACGGTGACTTCTCGCCATTTTGGGGCTGTAACCACTAAATCTACTGTCCCCGCACAACGGGAACGAATGTAAGTTTCGACTTGCTCTAGTAAAGCTAAACTAGGGGTTGGTTGGCGATCGCTACTGTAGGGCAGAACGATCAGCTTAACTTGTCCTGCACGGCGGTTAATTTCCCGCATCATTTTTTCAAAGTTATCTGCTTCGGTAGCATTAATTGTCTGCAACTTTTCCCGGAGGCTATCTTCAAATAACACATTTGGTTTAGTCGGATCGAGCCAAAGTTTTTCATTGAGAGGGCTAAAATCAGTTGTCAGTAAATCTGGTGTAACTACTTTGACTCTAGCCACATCTGTAGAAGCTTCGTAAGCTAAATCTGCTATGTCCTCAAGAGTGACAGCGCGATCGCGGTGACGTAATTGTTTTGGTACTCGTTCTTTCAGGCGATCTAAAGTTTCCTGTTGCGCCCCACCTGCTGCTGCTTCCAGGTTAATTACCCCATCAATGTAGGGAATGGTAGTTTTCAGTTGGCTAATGGTTTGTGCAGTGACGTTTCCCTGTTTACCTCCTCCAGTACGATAAAAAGACAGTCGAATATTATTGCGTCCTCTGGGAGGAATCATCCCAGCTTGTCCGTTTCCAAAACGAATTTCGCCTGTTTGTCGATCCAAAGTGTAATGGCGATCGCTCGCACTAGAACCGTAGAAATCTGCTACTTCCTGCCAAAATACCCAAACTTCTTCAATTTCCCCCAAATTATCTTTAATTACCTTGATGCGATGAGATTCTATGTTAAGGGGAATTTCTCCTTCTTGAATTTCTAACTGCTGTCCCATCAAAATGGGAATATTATTGGCAATAAAAACCTGATTTGGATCATAGTTACTTGAACCTAATACTTCTTCTCGGAGACTAATTGCCTGAACGGCCCACGTAGTATTAGTTAACAAGCGACGTAGACGAGGTTTAACCCGAAAATTACCTGACACCCAACGCACTCGCAACCAATATAGTTTTTTCCCAAAGTTTTCTCGAGGGCTAAAATCTGCGGGAGCAATAAATTTAATTAAACCTGGTTGCGAAAATGCTTGAGTTTCGTCTTCTACTCCCAATGGTTGCCAACCCAGAGAACTAGAAGATTCCCAAACTAATTGTGGTTGTTGGAGGCGAATCACTGGGGTATTCTGAGGATAATTTTGTTGCAGAGGTTGATTGGTGGTAACTAGGTTTTTACTAATATTACTAATAATATAGTTATCGTATTGTTTAGCGTTGAGTGGGTTCTGAATTTGGATGTGATCGCCTGTTTGCCAACCAGTTAAATCAGCAATTTGCAGCGTTTTCTCTCCAATATTTACTGTTGATGTAAGGACGGTTTTTTGTGTAATCTCAGCAGATAATTCATTTGGTAATGGGGCTTCAAACTGTGCATAAAGAGTAACTGTTTTATTATTAAATGATTTATCAAATCCCAGATAGAGGGTTGGTTCTCGATCTATGGTAGGTGTAAAGGGCTGAAAAGAACTCAAATTTTCTGGATGAGAATAGGTAAAATCATTCTCAGCAAAATAAATAGCTTTTTCTATCAGAGTAAATTCGTAGGTTAATTTTAATGACTTAATCAGAGGTGGATCGTAAGTTGGAGGAATCGTCTCCGTGATAATTAACTTACGCATGATTCGCGTCCCAACCCCTAAAATGGTGTTCAAAACTCCGGTTTCTAGCTTCAGCCTATTAGTCTCTTTGATGATTTGTGTAATTTTATTTTCTTCTGGAAACCCTCCAGTATAAGGAAGAATACGAATTGTATCACCAGTTTTAAATAAATCTAAAGTATCAACTTCAATTTCGTTGGCTCCTTGTTTAAATTCCTTTCTCAGAACTGCCAAGTCATCATAAACAGGATATGTGCGCTCATCTGCGGCTTTACCATAATGACCTTGAGTAATCCGAGCGCGAATCCAATAACGAGTTTCTCCATTTACAGTGCTAGGAAAAGGTATATTTTCTGCGTTAGGAAATTGTAACTTCGCCTGGATAGTATCTTTTTCAGTAAACTGAATTGCTGATGATTTTTCTATCCATTTAAGTTGATTATTTTTATCTGCTATTTCTTGCCATACTTGACCGTTACCAATTTCCCAGACAACTTTTAAATTATTTATATTTACAGGTTTGCGAGTTAAAGTTATATCAATACTAATAGTTACATTTGGCTTAATAAATGTATCGTCTAAAGCAATATAAAATGTATCATTAAGTTCGGGCTGCTCACCAAAAGGATAAAAATCTTTAGTAAGTTCTAAAGGAGTATTATTAAATAAGCAAATTTCAGGAATTAAGTTAGATTGTTTGATATTGATACTACCTTGAACATTGGTAACTTGAGGTAAGTTTCCCAATAGGGAAGATATATTATTTAAATTGGCTTGCAACCATCTTGCTGTTTTTCCTTGAAGCTCATAAAGAGCCGGAATAGGTAAATTGGCAAAAGTAAAAGTAATAGTCGATTGATTATTGTTCCGACTTTGGCTAGGAGTTGGAATGGCTTGCCATTGAGAACCATCCCAATAAGACCAATTAAGAGGTAAATTTTGTAATTGATTAGCACTTTCAACAGCATTATTGGTAGTAATAATTAGTTGTAGTTCCTTTAACTCTGGTAAAGCAAAAATTTCGGGACAGGTTATATAAAGAGAATGGGTAATAGAGCGATCGCCTTCCAAAGCTAAGAAAGCTGCATCTTTTTGTCCTGTTGCTGCCAAAGTGGGCTCTGAGGAAAGCATCTCAGAGAGATCGCTATACTTATCTTGATTGGGTTCGCGTAGGAATATTGCTTGTAATTGCGTTGTTGTGACAACCAACTCTCGATCCGTTTCAAATACGATTTCTTCGTCTGTGCCTTCTGCTGGTGGTGCCGAAACTTGAGTATGAGCAGGAACTAACCCATCTGTGGGGCTTCCTTGTGCCAAATAAAAGGTTAAAGGAACTTTCGCAGGCTGAGGTGGTTTGAGTTCTCCCCCAAGTAAATCAAGGAAAGCCAGAAAATTTTTCTCTGGAACTTGGTTGATGCGATCGCTGACTAATTTTACCATCCGCCCAAAGATGCGAATTAATGCTCTGCCAGCATCAGTTTTCTCTCCAGGTGCAGGTTTCCAGGTGGTATATTGCTCTACTAAATTCTCCGTTTGCTGAACAATTTCCTCATAGGTACGCTGGTCTATTTTGGGAGGTAAAGAAGACATAAAAATTACTGTAAATAAAAAGGATAAACCAAATTAAAAATATTATTAGTTGTCCGAACTTGATAATTTATTTGAATTAAAATTACATTCGGTTGGTTAGGATCGGGAATGGTATCTACATCTAAAACATCAATGCGAGGTTCCCATTCAATTAAAGCATCTTGCACATCACTAACAATTTGCCCAACCGTTCCTAAACTGTTAGGAGAAAATACCTTTTCGTGAATATCACAGCCAAAATCAGGGCGCATTACCCGTTCTCCTTTGGCAGTACTGAGAATCATCCAAATTGATTGACGCACAACATCTTCATAACATGCCACCTTAATTTGAGCATTTTCATCAAGTTGGACAGGTAAAGTCCATCCCACACCTAAAAAATCAATCTCCATTACATCACCTCCAATGAGCCATCATTTATTTTCACTCCGGCTGCACATTTAATCCCTAAACCAGATTGTGCTTCTAGTTCATATTTGGATTTAGCTTTAATTGTACAATTTGCACCTGCTTCTAATTGATAATTTTGTTTAGTTTTTATTCGTAAATTTTTACATTCGATCGATATATCATCATCGCTACTTTTTAATGTGATTTTTCCTTTAGTTTCAATAGTTAAATCTTTTTCAACTTGAATATTCATTTTGTTTTCTTTAGAATTAATTACAATTTTATTTTTTCCAGTCTTGTCTTGAATAATAATCTGTTCCTTTCCGTCAGTATCATCTAAAACAATCATGTGCCCGCTTCGAGATTTAATAACTCTTTGATTATTTTCCCCATCTTCATTTGTTATTGGTGGTTTATCTTTACCATTCCACAAAGCGCCAAGAATATAAGGAAAATTCATATCACCTTGTTCAAAAGCAACCAAAACTTCATCATCAACTTCTGGCAAAAAGTAAAGACCCCTATCATTTCCTGCCATTAGAGTTACAACTCTAGCCCAGTAACTTTCTTCCTCTAAAGATAGCCAAGGAAATTTTACTTTGATTCTTCCTAATTTTTGGGGATCTTTATTATTAGTAACTATTCCAACAGTTACACCGTAGAAATGATTATTTTGATTGTTGGATATTAGAATATCAAGTCCGTTCATGTAGCATTCCTTCTCACTGTGAATGAAGTTTTATAAACCTGGTTTTTTGAATAAGTATGTTCTGCGCTTATAATGTAATAAAGCCCACTAAATCTTTTGCCAAGTCCAACAATTTCAATCACTTTTCCAGCACGTAAATTGGGATTTCCTTGACAATTTCCTTCACCAGAAATGTAGGCGATCGCCATATCCTGAAATTGTCCCAATGCCATGCTATCGGCTTCTTCTTTACTTGACACAGGTTGATTTACAATCGTATAGCTCGATTCACCAAAGGCTTTTTTGGTTGCTTTTGTTCCGGAAGTTGAACCTGCCATTGTGCCACCTTCTTTTCCTACTGCTGCCTTACCCAATACCTCTTTCTTATCTTTAGGAATCCAACCTTTTACTTCTAACTGTTGTACCTGATTCATGGTACTTAAACGGGGAAAGAATTCTTGTAAATCTTCTCCATAAGTTAGAGTTAAAACTTTTGCCTTAGCGTTATTATGGGGGCGAAAATAGAGAGTTTTTTGCTCCACTGCAACTTCATAACCAATGCGTTTAGCTCTCTCTTTTAAAAACTCCCAATCGGTTTGATTATGCTGCAAAATATATTCTAACTTTACTTTACTATCAGTAACTTTTGCTGTAAGTCCCCTAGTTCTGGCAATTTGACTGACAATTTCACTATCCTTAATCTTTAGAAAGGATTTTGTGTGGCTACCTCGCAACAAACGATGGCGTAAATCATGACCACGTACCACTAATATAGGTGCTGCATCCTGGGTATATTCTGGCTCTAACCCCGTAATTTCCCCCACCATGAGAGTTTTAAGTTCTTGTTCGTATCCAATCTGAATTTCTACTTCATTGCCAACATCAAATAATTTGTTATCTACCCATGTCATTTCTTGTTTTAATAAGTCCCAAGTAACTAATTGCAGCTCGAACATACTAGGTGCTTCTAAATCCTCAGATACCAAAACTGATACTAAATCAGCTTCTATTTCTGGGATTAAGGGCTTATTTTGAATCAAAATTTTGACATTAGGATTTAATAATGAAGCATCACTTGGCATGGTTTAACTCCTCTGAGTCAGGCTACTAATTCGCAAAGGAGGAATCGTCAGCACAGTTCCGGGATTTAAGATCCGAGGGTTGTTTAAGCGATTTTCTGCCGCAATTACACGCCATAAAGCCGGGTCGCCATATTCTTCAGTAGCAATACTACTTAAAGTTTCTCCTCGTTTAACGATTCTCACAGGATCATCAATAGGGTTAGCAATCTTTGCCTTTTTTTTCGGTTCTTTCCACTCCTTGAATTGACAGCTTAAGGTGGCTCTAACAGGTGTACCATCTTCGAGAAAATGAGTCAGTTTTTTGGTGACACTTTCTAAAAAACCATCAGGTAATAACAAGCTATCTTTACCTGATATAGTTCCCCAAATTAGTTGACAACGAGGGGGACGTTTGGGATTTTTGCCAATTCGAGGCTGAGTCAAACTAAAAATTTTGCGGGTATAGTTTTGGACATTTTCTGGGGGAAATCCCATCAATGTGGTGTCAAAGAACAAATCAAGACTGAGTTTAGTTAATTCTTTAGATGCAACTGGGCCATAATCTCCCATTGACCAGCCTGATTTGACAATTTCTACTTGATTAGGGTTAAAAAGAACTTTAAATTTATCAGCAAAATCTCCTGGGTTATTTTTTTCGGCTTTGATAGTTAATTTCTCTAGTGCCATCGATTTTTACCTCTGCGTTCACTTTCAATGACTAACCGTCGCATTAGTTTGCGTTCAACCTGACTAGCTATAGCATCAACGTCAATATTGGATTGAGTTGCTATTGGCGAGACCGAGGTTTCTATTGGTGATACAGAACTACTAAAAGTTATAGGAGGTGAATCTGTATTCGATATTGAATTGCGGTTCGATATGTTCGCTTGATGGCTATTACTCTTTGATGATGGGGTAGTTTTAGCTCCAGGTAAAGGCAAAGATTGAGGTTTTAAGGATGGGTTACTTGTAGAACTTATAGAGACAAGGGGAAGGGGAGATGTGTTTTGCTTGTGATTAATTTGTGAGGTAGAAATAGTAACAGGTTGTGTATTAAGGGTCGGTACAGGTTTATTTTGAGAAGCTGGTGAATTGATAGCAAATGATATTTCTTGCTTAGTCAAATTAACTTGAGGACTTATTGGTTGAGCAGTGACGATGGGAAGTTTTTTTGAGGAGATTTGAGATATTAAGTTTTTGTGCTTAGTTGAACTTAAATTGTCTGCTTGTGCTTGTTGTTGGTCAGCTAAATTATTTAAATCATTAACAATAGAAAGAGATCCCTGTGGTCTAGAATAATTCTGGAATTTTGCTTGAATAAGAGGTAGTTTTGTATCAGGAAGGCTGGTAAATTCCTGTGATGACGGCATTTCTGCTGTACGTGGCAATTGTTCAGTGATGGATTGTGGCGAAACTACGGGAATTTTTGATGAAAAGATAGAGTTGGCATCTACAATCGGTTGAGATGGGTTATTGAGATTGGATTCAGCGTTATTAGGCGGAAATGTTTGTGAGTCTGTCAAATCTCCTAACGTCATTTCTCCTATATGTGGAAATTGTTCAGCGATGGGTTGTGGCGAAACTACGGGAATTTCTGATGAAAACACAGACGTAGAATCTACAATCGATTGAGATGGGTGATTGAGATTTGATTCAGTGCTATTAGGCAAAGATGTTTGCAAGTCTGTCAAATCTGCTGTTTTTGGCAATTGTTCAGTTATAGGTTGTGGCGAAACTACGGGAATTTTTGGTGAAAAGATAGAGGGGGTATCTACAATCGGTTGAGATAGGTGATTGAAATTTGATTCAACGCTATTAGGTAGAGATATTTGCGAGTCTGTCAAATCTGCTAACGTCATTTCTGCTGTTTTTGGTAGGTGTTCATCAATTGATTTTGGCGAAACTACCGGAACTTCAGATGAAGATATAGAGGTTTTATCAATTTGCGTTTTTAAAGTTAAAGATTGTGTTGCTTCATCCGCAGAATGAGAACTTGATAACTCTGTAATATTTTGGACAGGGATAGTATTATTAACTGCTCTAGTTGGTAAAGACTGAGAAGAATCTAATTTTCTTTGAATTATATTAGCCGAAGGCTCAACTTGGGAGACAGTTGGCAAATTATGTACTCTATTCTCTACTTGTTGTTCTTGTGCTAATGAAACAGGCTGTGCATAAACAATCGGCATAGACTCCGACGATAGAGTATTAGTATTACCCCAACGTCGCATTTGTTGATTCAAAAGAGGTAAACGATTTAAAAAGCGATCGCAACGATTAATAATGCGCTGACCCATTGCCATTTTCATCATTCCCGGTTGACGTAGGGGACGATGAAGGCGATTTACCAACCCCTCATCAAGCGAATCTTGCCAATTGGATGAATTTGCCATGCTCCAACATAAAACTCCTATGCGATTTTTACTAAGCTGAGTACAACTATAAGAGTCTCCTTACCTATTGCCTCTAGATTCCTATAACTTAGAAATTCCTTGATGCACCAATTCAATTTTTTCTACAGCAATTTCATCGCTACTAGCGTTAAAATTTGGCCCTTGCCACTTAACGGGATATGCTTTTTGAAATGTCCACCACATCACCGGAACTTGCTGACTATTAAGCAATAAAATCGTACCGTTTAACTGCTGAATCCATCCTTGACTAGTTGCTTTATACCAAATATAAAACAAATCAATATTTACTAATCCTCGGCTCAAAACTAAATTGGGATAGGTGGTATGTTTGGGAAATTTGTGAACAAAATCGTTTAAGCCTCCTTCCTGATAAGATTCCAACTCAATTTCACTACTTAAACCGCTAACTTCGCTAAAACCACCAACAACAACTCCTCCAATTTCTACAGCAAAGTTATAAGCCATGTAGGGATCGTGTCCCAATAAACTGGCTGTTGAACCTGCGGCTAAAGCTGCATTTAGTGCGATAAGTTTGGGATTCATTTCTTTCTTGCTCAATCGCTAAGTCGCTGATTAATTTGTGCTACCTGCGTCACCCACTGCTGACGTTCTCGATGTTCCATTGTCATAATCTGTTCGTAAGACCAATGAAAATTGTAGGCAAGGTAAGCTACCTCCTCCAGCAGTCTTTCTGTGGGGTAGCAAACTACTCCCCCACGGGAATAGTTTCCACTTCAAACTCTCCGTCACAGTGGGGACACGCTACCCGCAGACGACTATGGCCGTTTTGATTAATCCTTTGATAAAAATCTTGTAAATAGACTAAATCTCCTGAAAATAAACCCTCAATTATTTTGGTATTAATTTGGTCTAATGTTCCTAGTTGGACTATCGTCCTTGCTAAGAGAATAATCACCAAATAACCAGGATTTTTCTGCACTCTTGGATCTCGGATGGGGGCAATTTCATCATAGGCAGTTGAAAGACGCATAATGCCTTCACGGTGAGTGTTACCTTCCGAGTCGAGATATCCTTGAGGCAAGATAAAAGGAAATTCAGTTTGCTGCATGATTTTGCTGAAAGGAAATATTAACCAATGGTGATACCTTCATGAACTAGTTCAAGAGTTTCTATCGCTACTTCGTCCGAGGTAGCATTAAAATCTGGAGCATTCCAAGTAGTAGGCCAGCTATTTTCTAAATTCCAGCGAATTTTTTCTTCTCCTTGGTCGTTAGCTAAAATAATGGAAAGATTACGTCTATCTGTTTCGCCATTTTGTAATTTTTTGTGCCATTCCCACAGTTCTTTATTATCAGTAATTCCCCGTTTTAGGGTAATGTTGCCATAAGTATTAAGACCGGGAATTTGGCGTTGATTTAATACTTTATCTGTTCCTTCCCGATAAGTTCCTGCTTTACGAGTCGCAGTCAAACCGCTACATTCACGAAACCCAGCATGAACAATACCATCCCATTCCACCCAAAAATTATAACCACTGTATGGATCGTGGGGATTAGAAATTGTTGGCATAATAGAACCTCCTGCAACAAATTTGAATTAAGTAAGTGTAATTCCGCTACTACTTTGAACAACTAAAAGTTGAATAAATTCTCCCGGAATAGTAGGGGCTAAACCTATTTCTGCTATTACTTGTCCCATTTCTCGATTTTCAGGGGGATTATTTTCGGCATCACATTTGACATAGAATGCCTCTTGGGGCAAAGCACCTTGGATAGCGCCTTGTCGCCATAAAGATTCACAATAAACGCTTAATTCCCTTTGCAGTCGCACCCATAAAGGAAAAGCATTGGGTTCAAACACTGTATCGGCTAAGTTACGATTTACCCAGCGTCCAAAGGTGAGAAATAAGCGACGCACGTTGACATATTGCCATTCAGCAATGGGGCTGAGGGTACGCACTCCCCACACTCGCATACCTCGTCCTTGGAAGCTACGAATACAATTTACTCCCGCTTGATTTTTTGGATTCAGCTGTTCTTGGTCTGTGGGGGTTAGGGGAAAACTGAGATCCAGTACCCCTGCAAGTGGAATATTAGCAGGTGCGCCATGTACCCCGACTGTGCGATCGCAACTTGCATATATTCCTGCAATATGACCACAGGGAGGAATAGGATCGACGCGAAATTCTACTTTTAGCCAAGGTGCATATAATGCCCCGTTTTGGCTAGAAATTCGTTGGCGTTGCTCATTTAGTTTTCCTAGATCATTCAAAGCATCAAGAATGGCAAAGCGATCGCCCATCTGCTCACAATAGTGTAATACTGCTTGCTGCATTTGCATCACTTCTGCATCTGCAAGCTGCATAATATCAGGAACACAAACTAAATCCGCATCCTCCAAGACTTCACTCACTTCTAAAGCTTTTTGCAGAGTTTTCAGAGTGTTATCTTTTAAAGCTATCACATAACAAAGCAGACCTCCGTTAGCAAAAAACCCTTGGATGACATCTCTTAAATATCCCTGTGCTTGTTGAGTATCCTGCTGGAAATATTTATCAAAATCAGTCGCTAAAGTTAGCTTTTTCCATTCATCTTGTGATTGGTTTGTTAGTGGTTTGAGGGATGCACAGCCAAAGAATATTGGCACACCTGTAAGTAATGCAGGTTCTGGTGTAGGAACAACATTGTTTAAGGAGATACCTGGTATTTTTGGCTCTGAAGTTAGCATTTGTTTGTAGTTCGTAGTTTGTAATATCCCCTATCCCCTATTTCTCCGCACCAGACCATTGACTGAGACGGAAAATCACGAATTCCGCAGGCTTCACTACTGCTAGACCAATCTCTGTGACAACTTGACCCAAATCTCGAATTTCTGGGGGGTTGGTTTCGGCATCACATTTCACATAAAAAGCTTCTTCGGGTGTTGTGCCGAATAATGCACCTTTGCGCCACTCTACCACTAAAAAAGCACTGATATTGCGCCGGATTTTTGCCCAGAGTTCGGGGGTATTGGGTTCAAAAACTGTCCATTGAGTCCCTTTATCAATGGAGTCTCGCAGGTAACTAAAATGACGGCGAATATTGACGTATTTAAACTCTGTATTTGCATCTCCGCCTAAAGTACGCGCACCCCAAACACGGATATTTCCGTTTAACTTGCGAATCACGTTAATGCCATCGGGATTAAGCCCATCTTGTTTGGCTTTGCTGAGATTATATTTTAAATCTAAGGCTCCCAAAATAGTTTCATTGGCAGGGGCTTTGTGTACTCCTCTTTGTCCATCAACCCTTGCATAAACTCCCGCAATATGACCACTTGGGGGAATAAAAATATTGCTATTACTTGCAGGATCAAATACTTGAATCCAGGGGAAATACAAGGCTGCATAGGCTGAGTTGAATGGTTTAAGAGTATTGACAACTCCTGTGGTACTAAGGTCGATGGTATCTATGCTATCGAGAATTGCAATGCGATCGCCAAGTTTTTCTGCATGATCTTTGATATCATCTCTGAGGGCTAAATTTCCTGGTGCGGCGACAATAGTGATTTCATCAATAGCTTCAAACGCATCTAAAACACCAGCAAGTTTATTTTCTCCAGATATCCAGGTGACATAACAACGAGTTCCACCATTTCTAAAAAAGCCATAAACTGCATGAGCTAAGGTGTTTTGTCCTTGGGTATCGCCAGTAGGTGGTAAAAAATCACCAAAGAATTTCTTAAATTCACTAAAGTTTGTGATTGATTTAATTTCCCCTTCTTGGGCGATGTTGGGGTCGCTGGGAATTACTGTTACAGGTAGTTGGACTTGGTAATATCCGGTAATTTTTACCCCTGAAGCAACTGCATCTTTAAATTTTACGGTTACAGATTTTTCGGCATCGTTATTGGTAATAGGGTTTGTATCATCTAAAATAACAGGACTTCCACCAACGAAGAAGCCATAAGTCCCCACTGTGGTTACTAGTGGGTAATCTCCTGATAATAAGGAATAATTTTTTTGGTTTCCACCTTTACCCTCACCAATCTCAACTGGGCTTGTAGAGCTACCCACAGACTTAATTGAGGTGTTGTTAGTATTAGTTGATGACCAAGCATTGGCTTTAATCGTACCAATAAAAGCAGCAATACTGGTTCCAACTCCGACAATTGGGGCAGAACCGGAAGCTATTTCTTCGACGTAAACACCTGGAGAAAGATAGGTTGGCATTTCATTAGCTCCTTGATAGTAAGTAAGTCGGAGTAAATTGTTGGAATCAGGAAAATAGGGAATAGGCAATAGATATAAGAGGATGTTTGAAAAGTCCTCTTGTCGGTATCAAAAGTTTTAGATCCCTCTAAATCCCCCTTAAAAAGGGGGACTTTGATTCCAGTCCCCCCCTTTTTAAGGGGGGTTAGGGGGGATCTAAAAGTACCTAAAGTCACAGAGGAAAACTTTTAAAACCATCTCTAAAAGTTTTAGCTTAGTTTGTTTTTCCTCATAATAGTTGATTATTGTGCCTACTTACATGTCCGACAATTATGAATAGTTATTTGGGTTTTAGAGCAAAATTCTGCTCCGAAATTACTTGGCCGCGCTGAATATTGAGTAAATGGGAAGCTTGTTGATAACCTGTTGCAGAGACGATCATGGTGATGTTTCGCTGACCTGATTTTGGTGATTCTAATCCGATTAAGCGATAATTACCTTGTTGGTCACTAATAGTAGTATCTCCACTATCTTGAATCTTGACTTTGGCATTTGTAATCAACTTTTTTGGCTCGTTTGCATCAGTAATTCTTCCTTTAATTCCTGTGGGTGAAAGCACAATATCCGCCATTGTTGTGGAAATTTTGCCATTGATAGGGGAAGATATTTGAACTTTTGTTTTGACTTCGTTGTATCGAGTTGGGCTGGTAGGTAACGATGCTTCTAAAAGATATTCCCCAGGGGGTAAATTAGTAAAGTAAAAATAACCATCATTGCTGGTAATTTTGCGGTCAGGTCGCTCAGGCATTTTTTCCCATCTCGAACCGTATTGCAGTGCTTTTAGAGATAAAATAGCTCGGAATTTTTCTGGCATCTCAATAATTGCAACTATTGCACCAGAAATATTCTTTTGCGTTTCTCCTTGCAAAACTTTACCTGCGATCGCTATTTGTTGGTTAACTATAGATAGTTCGAGCATCGCTACTCCTGAAACTAAGAGTTTGGTTGATGAACTCCCACCAGTCCCGCTTCTTCTCCTGCTTCATCCACAGGAACGGAGATAGTGACAGTACAATGCAAGACAACCTTGGGTCTAGTTCCTTCCTTCCCCCCCATTGCTTGCCAAAATTCCCCAAAACTTTGTAAGTTACTGGGACGTAAACTAATTAGTCTTAAAGGAAGTTCTTGTCCTTCCAAATTATCTGCAATCAAGGTTTCGGGGAGTTTTCGATGTCGCAGCAATACCTTCATCACTGCTCCTAAAAGTTGATGTTCTGTCTGGACATCCTCTTCATTTTGTGGCCAAGCAGTAATTAGATAGGAACAATCTACCCTAGCTGGGGGACGTTTTCTAATTGCTCTGCCATTAGTTTGGCGTTCCACTGACCAAGCACTGCTGCGTAACTCCAGATTCTCCTGCACATCATAAAGAAATAAATTAATCGCTGGTTTTTGTTTAATTGCTCCTTGGTAAGGTGTAACAAAACTGATAAATACCTCTGTGTCTCCTGAAGGAACATCAGGTGGAAGTTCTCGCTTCAGTAGCAATTCTAAGGTAGTGTCTAGACCATCTAACATAATCTAAACAATGTTCGTTTTATGACACTGTTCATTTTGAAAGCTTATGAAAGAAAATAACTGATAGTTGAAAATAATACAACCAGTTACTAGCTTTATGAATAAAATATACATTAGTTAATGTCAATATTCTTGTAACTATTAGTAATATTTGCAAAAACTGTATTTAGGAAAAGTCTGCTAAAATCGATTGATTAAATTTAAAAAAAGGAACTTAACGTTGCAGAATCTTGCTGCGGCGCTCAAAACTGGGTTGGTTTTGCTCCGTGTTTTAAAATAATAATGTAATAATTTAGTCTACTAGTGCTGAATATAATAAATACTGAAAATTTATAACCAGCACAAACACTTAAGTATGTGTCATCACTATTTTTTATAGCAATCCCTAACCGAATGCCGGAGACGAACCATGTACCAAAAACAAATATTTCAAAAAGTTGCACCCTCGCTGCCATCAACGCCAATAAGTAAAGAGATTGCCTCTAGTCCCAGTTATGGATCATTGTCTTCAGTTGTGCAGAGAGTGCAACAAGACCCAAATAGCGTGAGTGGGGATGAGAGACAGGAGTTAGAAAGTGCGATCGGTACAAGGTCAACACAAGAGATTTTGGCGGGGAAGCAAACGCCGTGGATACCTGAATTTCAGGGGATTTCCGCCCAGCTTTGGGGTGGTGCTGGGCAGGTAGCGGCACCGATACAGGCGAAGCTGATAATAGGGGAAGCGGGGGATAAGTATGAGCAAGAAGCGGATCGGGTAGCTAAGGATGTGGTGCAGCAGATGAACACACTACAAACAAATGCACTGCCAAAGAAAGATTCAGCGCAAACACAACCGAATACTTTACAACGCCAGCAAACAGATGAAGAAAAATTGCAACTAAAGCAGTTACCAGAGATCGTGCAGCGCCGAGAAGCTATTTCTGGGGGTGAAGCATCAACAGATTTGGCAGACTCTATTAATAGTGCGAGGGGTGGTGGACAGTCTTTGGATGCCAGTCTGCAACAGTCAATGGGGCAGGCGATGGGAACAGATTTTAATGGAGTCAGGGTACATACGGATGCTCAGGCTGACCAGTTGAATCAATCAATTCAGGCGAAGGCGTTTACCACAGGGCAGGATGTGTTCTTCCGGCAGGGTGAATATCAGCCAGGGAATAGAGGAGGACAGGAGTTGATTGCCCATGAATTGACTCATGTAGTGCAGCAGAATAGCGGTGCCGTTCAGTCTGCTGTAACCCAAAAACGTGACAATTGGGGAGAGGCAGATAAGTTTCTCCAAGCTAAAAATTATGTTATGTCAAAAGCACCTCAGGGTGTCATCCAACGCGGAGGAGCGGAAGATACCAGCAAGGATAATAGGACTGAAATAGAAGTGCTAAAAGAGGAGGGAGGAGTAAAAATTCTCTACTCTCAAGACAAAAAATATCATTATGTTGAAGCCCGAAAAAACATAACTTTCAAAGGTTCGGTATGGCTTGGAGAGGTGAAAATAGAACCTCCTAAAAAAGGTTATACTGTCCTCCACACTGATGCAACACAGGAGGCTCGTGGAGGATTGCTTACAGCTTTGATTCCTTTCGCTCTGAAAATTGTTGCGAAAAACCATATAGAGGAAAACGGCATGGTTATATTGCCAATGGGGGGTGGTGCAGTCATCAAGAGTATGGTGAAGCTGCTGAGTGAAAAAATAGGGGACACAGATACACATAGTGAAGCTACCAAAATAGAAAAGGGGCGCAAAGCTAAGGAAAAACAATATGTAGAAAGTTTAGGGTTTTTTGACAAAAGAAGCTACGAGAGTGCCAAAAAAGCAAATGTTAGTGAATGGAACGAGACATTCGATCAAGAACACGAAAAGCATATGGAGGCAATATTAAACACTCGCAAAGGCTCGTCTATTAACTTCATGTCATCAAAAGGGAGTGTGAAACGAGATGCTGAAGCAGAAAACCTTGGGCTAGAAGTCGATATCCCAACGTATATAGAAACATTAAAAAAGGCAACTACCATGACAGTAGAGATACCTGCTGCTTTAGTAAGGGAAATAGCCGATCAAATATAATAGAAAGTTATTGTAGTGCGATCGCCATTTTAGCGAAAGTAATAAAGGAGATTGAAAAAAATATTTAGGATAGTGCGATGCCTACAGCAGGCGTTGCTAACGTCCACAATCTCTCTCCATTTCCATATACTGCTCACTCAAGGAATATCCAGTGTATTCAACAGCAGCAGAAGCGCAGATATTTACCAAACCTATCTCCCAAGCTGTAGAAATTAGTCGCGATTTAAATGGATTGCAGCCTCTCCTAATCCGTTTAGATTGGCTAATTAAACAAGCGATTTTCACTCTGCAAACTCAGGAAAAAGTAGAGGGAGAATTCGGAGTTTCATGGTTGCAACAAACTGAAATCTCATCAGAACAACCGTCTATTACAATTCGGTCAGATTCGGTCTTAGCATGGCTGCAAAATACTTTTGGTTTATCTACTTTTGACTTAGATATACTAGCTATTTCCCTAGCACCAGAATTAGATCGTCACTATGAAAAAGTTTATGCCTATCTCCAAGATGATATGAGCAACAAAAGGCCTACAGTAGATATGGTCTTAAACTTGCTCTGTTCTAGCATTCCTGAAAAGCTATCACGACGTAAGCATTTTACTACTAACTCACCCCTCATTTACCATCGTCTGCTCCATCTCTGCTCGGAAACTCATCAGCAGCAATCGACACTTCTTTCTCATCGTCTAATACTCGACTCCCAAGTGGTGAGGTTGTTATTGGGTCAACCAGGGTTAGATTCCCGACTCATTTCTTGTTGTCAACTACTAGAACCAATCATATATTTCAATACTTTATATCTCAAGGCAGATGTACAAAAAGCACTAGAAGCCTTGCTGATAGAAGACTGGCAGAAACAACAACCCCTACTGCTCTATTTTCAAGGGACTGATCGCACGGGTAAACGCCACACCGCCCAAATTCTTGCTAAAACCCTGGAAGTTCCCTTGTTAGTTGCCGATTTAGCAAAGATGGTAGAGGATAAAGCCAACTTTGAGGAAAAATTGCAACTTTTATGGCGAGAAGCCTGGTTCTTTAATCGTTTGCTGTATCTCGATAACTTCGATATTCTTTACCTTCAAGATCATCAAGTTCTTTATCAATCGTTCCTCAGAGAACTAGAGAAAAATATAGGTATTACTATTCTCTCAGGAGTGCAAAATTGGATACCCACAGCGACGGCTGCAACAGGGTTAATTACAGTTCCTTTTACAATTCCTGAGCCTAGTCAACGCCGAGAATGTTGGCAAACTCACCTCAAAGTAGCCCAGATAAGTATTGAAGATAGAGAGTTAGATGTGTTGTGCGATCGCTTTCTTTTGGCTCCAGATCAAATCGCTGATGCCGTCGCTACAGCCTATAATACCGCTCGTTGGCAACAACTTAACTCAACTAAATACAATAGCGATCGCAAAACAGAAAAACCACTACTGCCATTTTTTAACTTATGTAGTGCAGCCCGCGCTCAATCTGGTCACGATTTAGCGAACCTCGCCCAAAAAATTACACCAAAATATACTTGGGATGATATTGTATTGCATCCCAACCAAATAACACAACTAAAGGAAATTTGCAAAGAAGCAGAATATCGAGATTTAGTACATCAAAAATGGGGTTTTGCAGATAAATTATCTTTAGGAAAAGGTCTAAATGTGCTGTTTTCTGGGTTTTCCGGTACAGGTAAAACAATGGCAGCAGAGGTGATAGCCCATCAATTGCAACTAGACCTTTACAAAATAGATTTATCGCAAATAGTTAGTAAATACATCGGTGACACAGAGAAAAACCTCAATCGTATTTTTCATGCTGCCAGTAATTCTAATGCCATTCTATTTTTTGATGAAGCAGATGCCTTATTTGGCAAACGTTCTGAAGTGCAAGATGCCCGCGATCGCTATGCTAATATCGAAGTGGGTTATCTATTACAAAAAATGGAGGAGTATAAAGGAATTGCTATTCTAACTACTAATCTTCGTAGCAATATAGATACAGCTTTTGAACGCCGTCTCCGATTTATTATTGAGTTCCCCTTACCAGACACAAAAAATCGTTATCTAATTTGGCAAAGAATTTTTCCGAAAATTGCGCCTTGTAGCTCCGAGTTGGATTTAGAGTTTCTAGCAGAAAATTTTGAGATTACTGGGGCTAATATTCGCAACATTTCTTTGACAGCAGCTTTTTTAGCAGCAGATGATGGGAAAGTAATCACTATGAAACATTTGATTGGGGCGTTGCGTAGGGAGTATCAAAAGATGGGACATATTTTAAGAGAAAAAGACTTAGGAGAATATATAATTTGGCGTTGATAGACGACTGTCCCCAGGTCAAACCCTATGGCGAACGCATCTAAATATTGAAGATCAATAATCAAGATTGAATTCCCCAAAAATAGACCACACACGGCTTTCAGAGAATTAAGCATCAAATCAAATAAGAATGATAATCGTTATATGGAGGTAAATTTGTGGCAGCCGTCGGCTGCCAAGTAAAACGTTGTTTAAGCAACACCGAACGCAAGTACTGCCGACAAGCTGCTTCTCCCCGATCAATCAAAATCCGCAGCGCCTGTACTTCCTGTATCGGAGAAATACTTTCTCTCAGCGATGGCTGGAATTAAATTCTGTTGCTTCTGCACATAATCTTGATGCTGCCGCTCTAACACAGCAATTTTGGAGTTTAACTGTTGTATCTGCCGCAATGCTTTTGTCAGGGACGATTCTTTGTTTTGAGAGCGATTATCCAAAGTGAATGACATATTTATTGCTCCTGTGTACAACATGATTTTCTTGATGAGCTGACCAATCAGGACATTTTTCATCAAGTAGCCGTGGGGATGAACAGCGCAATTGATAATCACGCCGTTGCCTTCGACTCCGTAAAAGTATTTGCGACCTCGGCACGGTGCAGGAATAGTTCTTGACTTGAGTAGTTCCTCTAATTCTGCGGCTGCAATTCGGCTGGCGGCGATTAGTCTCAATTCAACTAAATGCAGTAAGGGGTCGCCCGTTATACCTGTAAGGATTAGGCGAAGGTGGCAGTCACCTAATAAACAATCGTTTTTTTGAAATTCACAGTTTTGCACTTGCCTCATGTTCTGTTTTTCCTGCTTGCTGTGTAAATTGTTCGACTTCATCAATCGCCTCTTCAACTTCAGCTAGTACATTTATGGCATCGCCGAGATAGACATCATTCGTTGTTGAGAAGTAATGACTAGATTGGATCTGCCTATACTCTCGTGTACTCTATATCTGCTCAAAAAGCCTTTATAGCGAGTGAGAAATTTCGTTTATCTCGTCATCGTTATAATCAGGTAATAATGGCAGTATGTGGACTTGTCAGATTGCGGCTTAATTGCTCATGGTTTTTATCTGTTAATAATTGAGTTTATCGGGGAGAGAATAAATTTTTATATCTAAGGAGATATGTCTTAAGTTGATATTTGCCATAGTGTAAGGCTATGTTCATTGTCTATTTACTCACCTCGCTTTGGAGCGGGGTTTTTATTTATGGAGTGTAGATAAATTCCACTCCATGAACTAAACGATTCTATTCCACTTCGTTGTTAGTTGAAAACTCAGTTTTAGGTGTAGAAGTCAAAGCAGTTGATGAGGGCTATTGTTCCGCGCTACCCGTGTCACCAACTGAAAAATGGTCACATGAGGCGATTGTTGCAAGGGCAAATATGCGACCTGTAAGAAGGGAGAAACTGAATCGAGCGGCTAATTCGGGTGAGAATCCGGGTTTTAACTTCTTGCAAGAGTGCTGGAGTGACGATCCGGCTTTGCAGATTGTAATCAAGAAGCTGCTGGTGAAGTTTCCGCGGCGTTGCATAAATGTGGGATGAATCAGTTAATCACGAGTATTTCTCTATACTTTAAATAGTGAAGTAACAAGCGGATTGAGCATTTAAGCATATCTACTGTCTTGGAATAGCATAATGTTTTGCAATAGCGAAGCGGTAGCGACGTTAGGAGCGTCTGTAAGCGTGCCAGATAATGACGTAACCGTGTATTTTCACCTTCTACTCTGGTCATATATGTTTTACTGACAATATGATCTCCTGCCTCAATAAAACTGGGGTAAACTTTCCATCCATCGGTAACATAAAAAAGCGCAAAGCCAGCAGCAAATAATGTCCCACAAAGGTTTAAATGTTTCAGCGCTGTGATCTCCTAAAACCCAAGCTAAAATTCCTTGACGGAAGTGGTTTACTGCTGTCCACAACCAAATTTTGTTTTTTTTAAACCTACAAAAGTTTCGAGTTCATCTAACTCTCCAACTTCTGGT
The DNA here is from genome assembly GCF_015206985.1 of Nostoc sp. LEGE 12447. NCBI lineage: Bacteria > Bacillati > Cyanobacteriota > Cyanophyceae > Nostocales > Nostocaceae > Nostoc > Nostoc sp. LEGE 12447. The sequence continues at coordinate 45,037 of NZ_JADEXT010000048.1, forward strand.
ATCTCGTTGATTGGCGGTGCATCTGGAAGTTTTTCACCAATAAGTTTTAACCAATAAATTACGGTTGTATGGTGAACTCCCTTATCACGCTCGATCGCTCGAAATCCCATGCCATTCACGTATGACCTTAAACAGTCTTGTTTTATCTCATCTGAGTATCCTTTTGGTGGACTATAGACATCGATAAATTGACGACCACATTTTACACAAATGTGATTTTACTTACCTCTTCGTTTACCATTTTTTCTAATCTCAGTAGAGTCGCAGTATGGACAATACACAGTACAATGCCTCAATTCATCCCTCTATTATGCAATGCCGGAATCCCCTTCTGACAACCGCAGATATGCGAAAGCGTTTTGACGTTAAAAGTTTTACAATCTATTTATCAAAAAATTTTGTGCTTTAACTGAAGCTATCTGAGACTAAAGATTGATTTCTCAATTATTTTCCACTAATAAGATTAAAGAATCACTACATTTTTGTAGATAAAAAATCATATAATTTTTCAATTGTTACCATGTCCAACAGTGTTTTACCTCAAAAGGATTCTCAACAAGAAATAACATCCCAAATCAGAACAGTACAAGAGTTCCTTGCTGGTGGACTAGATCCAGATGTCTTTGACTGGCAAGAAGTTTGGTATCCTGTTTGTTACATTGAAGACTTAAACAAATCTCAAGCAACTCGCTTCACCTTGTTAGAGCAAGATATTGTTATATGGTGGGACCAAAAAGAACAGACATGGCGAGCGTTTATAGATCAATGCCCACATCGATTAGCACCACTTTCGGAAGGCAGAATTAATCACGAGGGATTGTTGGAATGTCCCTATCATGGTTGGGCTTTTTCAGGAACAGGGCAGTGTGAGCGCATACCACAGCAAACACAAACAACAAAAGCAGAAGTTTCTCAACGGGCTTGTGTAGCAACATTAGCAACCATAGTTCGTCAACAAATGTTGTTTGTCTATCCTGGTCGAGCAGAGAATGCAGCTAAAACTAAAGTCCCGATTGTTGAACCATTAGAACAAGACCCAGATGGTTGGATTTACCTTAACACCTTTAGAGATGTACCTTATGATGCTCTAACATTAATGGAAAACGTTCTTGACACCAGCCATATTCCCTACACACATCACCGCACTGTCGGCAATCGGGCAAACGCGTCTCCAATAGATTTAGAGATTATGGAATCAGGAAAGTGGGGGTTTAAAGGAACTTGGGCACAAGGGCCACGCAAAGGAACTTTAGGGCGGCAAGATACTACGTTTATTGCCCCCGGATTGATGTGGCACGACCTCACCTCCAAGCAGTATGGCAGAACATTAACAGTGGTCTATGCAACTCCTATTCGTAAAGGAGAATGTCGATTATTTGCCCAGTTTCCCTTCAAATTCTCATCCAAATTACCAGGGTTATTCCTCAGGGTGACTCCGCGCTGGTATTCTCATATTGGTCAAAATCGCGTACTCGAAGACGATCAGATTTTTTTACATTACCAAGAACGCTATTTTGAAAAACTTGGTGGTAGTGCCAACTTTACTAAAGCTTTTTATTTACCAACCAAAGCAGATCTTTTTGTATCTGAGTTACGTTCTTGGGTAAAGCAATACAAGGCTGAACCATTTAAATCAGAGTGTCTACCACCACCGCTACCAAAAGAAGTATTACTTGACAGGTATCATTCCCACACAAAAAAATGTGCCAGTTGTAGACCTGCTTTAACTCAATTACAGCGATTGAGAGTAGGAGTAGCAGTGGTAGCAGCCTTAATTTGGGGGTTTCTTCCTTTATTAATGTTGATTCAGAATCCGATTTCTATCATTAGTGTTATTGTTTTAACCCTAGTTATGATATTTAGTGTTTTGATTTGGCTTGGTTTGGGCAAGTTAGAGCAACAGTTTTATCAAGGAGGAGAAATTCCACCTAGAAATCTGCCAGAGAAAAATTAGCAAAATTTTCGTTAGTTAATAGGTGTAGATAAATGCGATTAGCCCTAGCAGTTAAGAAACCATAAAATTTAGTGTTTTTCCTTATAGGATTGTATCAAGTTAATCTTGAGCTATACCTTTGAGTGGTCAACAAATATTTGGACGAAATGTGTTACGTAGGTGCGATAAGCTCTCGCTTAAGCCTTCTCTTATGAGGCGCTACGCTCTCGCAACCTTTCTCCGTTCGCGTAGCGTTCCCCAGGAAAGGAGTACGGCGATCGCATATCCTTAACAACACAAAACTTAACCGTGCCGTGCTAATTGCGGTTTAGAAGCAGAAATTTCCTCAAACCGTAGCAGTAACCTATTCCCCTGGTCATCTCTGCAATCGTAGAACATACCCAAGCTATGACCATCCACAATACCGCGAACTGTAACCCGCTTGCCATATTGCGGCATTCTAGATTCGCTAACGTAAACCTTCTGCCAATTTTAAAGGTAGTTTCGTTCTGCATCGTGCATTTGTACTACTGTGCTAGCGGATGCAGAAACTCAAAGTGGCGGGGAATTCGGGGGAGAATCTGGGGTTTGACTTTTTGCAGGAGTGTTTGAATGATGACCCGGCGAAAGCAGATTGCGATCAAGAAGCTGTTGGTGAAGTTTCCGCAGTGGGGATTGGTGACGGCGGATGGGGTGTTGGTGAAGTGTGATGAGTAAAGTGTATTATGTCAACTACAAGCTAGACAAGTCAATTCAGATGCGCGGACAGTTTAAGGCTAAAGTAAGCAGAGGATGAAAATTTAGCACTTTCAGCTTATTTGGTGATTTGTGATCCTAAATTGTTGCTATTTATGACATATAAGCAGGAAATCATCAATTTTTACAATGCCAGAACCAATTATGATTACGATGTCACCCTCAATCGTGCAATTGCACTTTTTGACTACGTAACTCCAAGCCCTGGGCAATCCGTCTTAGATGTGGCGACAGGAACAGGAAATATTGCAATCACATCTGCTCAAAAAGTAGGTCCAAGTGGTTATGTGATTGGAATTGATATCGCAACAGAACTACTCAAGATTGCTCAACAGAAAATTCAAGCCGAAAACTTATCCAATGTTCGGCTAATTGAAGTTGATGCAGAAGCATATCAACCTGAAGCAGACAAGTTTGATGCGATCTATTGTTCTTACGCCATCGTGCTTTTTCCCAACATTCCTAAAATTCTCGAAAATTGGTATCGTTGTCTCAAGTTCGGTGGATTCATCGCATTTACCTGCTCGTCTGAAAATTCATATTTAGCATTGTCGATTGTAGAAGCTTGTGCAAAAAATGGAATCACACTGCCAAATCTACATGAACCATTGGGAACACCAGAGCGAATTAAACACCTATTAACTCAAGCCAAGTTTGACCAAATTGAAATTCATCCTCGACAGATGGGGACTTACCTGAGCATAGAAGAAGCACAAAGCAGATGGAATGGACAATTCTGGCTACATATCGATAATCCGTTACGGGAATTAACACCTCCAAAAATTTGCCAGATCAAAGCCAGCTATGATGAAGAGATCGCGGCACTAGAAACTGAGCAAGGTGTATGGTATGAGGAGTTAATTTACTACGTTGTTGCTCGTAAAACATAGCAGTTTCGGCTCAATAGGTAGATTCAGCGCACGCTGAGGCGGTGTTGGGAGAATGTACCGGGTGCGATGGCGCAAGCGCCCAGCGTAGCTGATCGCTTATTTGAAGGAGGTGTTACGAACTTGGCAAGGGGTAAAGTCACCGAAGTCCGTATTTGTGGCTGCTTGTAAGGAGGGGAAAAAACCGGAGTCCACGTAGGTAAAATCTGCTGTAAAGGATTGGTTTGAGTGCGCGAGGCGGCAGAGGATTGTAATTGCAATGTCAGGTAGTGTGATATTTACGCCAGAAGGTGAGGCGGTGGTGTTGCAAGAGATGATGCGGCAGTATCCGATGTGCGCGAAACTTCCGCTTTTTCAGCGATTACAAAGCATCTGTGCGATGTATGGATTCAATCAACTCCTCAACTTCTTCTTCGTCCAGACATTGTTTCACTTGGGTGCTGAACCACTCAAATTCTTCCGGTTCTGTATCCGTGACTCGGTAGACGAGTAATGTTCCTGCAACGCGGGCAAGAGTAAGAGGTGATGGGGAAACGTAGCTCAGTAGATCGCACGCATTCTGGTATATTTCCATGACTGATAATTCGGACCAAGGAGATCCCAACTGAGCAGAAAGCTGTTTTAGATTCTCCTGAATAGATGAATGGAAGTCTGGATCTTCGGGATGGGAAAGAGGGTTACTCATAATTGTCGTTCAAATGCCATTGGATTGGGACTGGAAACAATGTGTTAAAGTAAGTTACGCCTAATGTGAATTAGGAAAAAAGGCGGGAGAAGTAAGAAGATGAAAGTTACCAGCTTTTCAACTCAGACTTCCCCCATGACTAGCATAGACTTTGGAACGTTAATCACAACAATCTTTGTCA
>NZ_JADEXT010000093.1:0-12113 GCF_015206985.1 Nostoc sp. LEGE 12447
ACCCATTTTCTCAAATACCAGGGGAACGACTTTATAAAACAGGTGATTTGGCGCGTTACCGACCAGATGGGGTTCTGGAATTTCTCGGACGAATCGATGACCAGGTAAAAATTCGCGGTTTCCGCATCGAATTGGGAGAAATTGAAGCCACAATCAATCAACACCCATGTGTATCTACGAGTGTAGTTGTCGTTCGGAAAGATGAATCAGCAAATCAAACTTTAGTAGCTTATATTACTTTACAACCGCAGCAGACATTAGCAATACCTGAACTGCGCCGCTTTTTGGAACCTAAGCTGCCAAACTATATGATTCCCTCGGCTTTTGTGACTTTAGATATCCTACCTTTGACATCTAACGGTAAGGTAGACCACAAAGCACTACCCGCAGTTGAAAATTTCCGTCCAGAATTAGCAGTGGCTTATTTGCTGCCACAAACAGAGGTCGAACAGACTATTGCAGATGTTTGGCAAAAATCTTTGAAAATCGAGAAAATAGGCATTCACGATAATTTCTTTGAGCTTGGTGGGCATTCATTACTCTTAATTACAGTTCATAGCCAATTGCGCGAAATATTTAAAACTGAGTTATCAATCCTCGATCTGTTCAGATACCCCACTATTAGTTATTTAGCAGATTATTTAAATTCGTCTCAACAAAAAACAATTTCTTTACAGGAAACTGATATTCAAACTGACAAAATTTTAGATGGGAAAGCGCAACAAAAAAAACGTTTGCAAAAAATGAAATCTATTATAAATAATTGAGGATTTAAAACATAATGAACGGTTCAGAAATAGCGATTGTTGGATTATCAGGAAGATTTCCCGGTGCTAAAGATGTTGAGGAATTTTGGCAAAATCTCCAAAATGGTGTAAATTCAGTTTCTTTTTTCAGCGATGAAGAATTGTTGTCATCAGGATTAGATCCAGATGTTTTGAAAAATCCTAACTATATCAAAGCAGCATCTCTATTAGAAGATGTAGAATTGTTTGATGCTGCCTTTTTTGGCTTCAATCCTAGAGAAGCAGAAATAACCGACCCGCAACATCGGTTATTTTTAGAGTGTGCTTGGCAAGCACTGGAAAACGCGGGTTATAACTCAGAAATATACAAAGGTGCTATAGGTGTTTTTGGAGGTTCTAGCCTCAGTAGCTACTTACTTAATGTTTATTTAAATCAAAATATTACTTTTAATGGTCATCAACTAAATATTGCAGGTGATAAAGATTACCTTACTACCCGTGTTTCTTATAAACTTAACTTAACTGGCCCTAGTTATACAGTTCAAACTGCCTGTTCAACTTCATTAGTAGCTGTACACCTAGCGTGTCAAAGCTTGCTGAATGGTGAATGTGATATGGCTTTGGCTGGCGGTGTTGCCATCAAGTCATCAAGAAAAGGTGGTTATTTTTACCAAGAAGGCGGCATTTCGTCACCAGATGGCTATTGCCGTGCCTTTGATGCTAAAGCACAGGGAACTGTTAGTGGCGAAGGTGTGGGAATCGTGGTTTTAAAAAGACTAGAAGATGCCTTCACTGATAGAGATTGTATCCACGCCGTTATCAAAGGTTCTGCTATCAATAATGATGGGTCAAACAAAGTTAGCTACACTGCACCCCGGATCGGTGGTCAAGCAAAGGTAATCAGAATGGCTCAAGTTGTGGCCGAAGTTGAACCAGAAACTATTACCTACACTGAAGCCCACGGTACAGGAACATCTTTAGGAGACCCAATAGAAATCGCTGCACTTACAGAGGTTTTTCAAGCCAGTACCCAAAAGAAAGGCTTTTGTGCAATTGGCTCGGTGAAAACAAATATCGGACACTTGGATGCTGCCGCCGGAGTGACAGGCTTAATCAAAACTGTATTAGCTCTCAAGCACAAGCAGATTCCACCCAGCTTACACTTTGAAAAACCTAATCCCCAAATTGATTTTGCCAACAGTCCTTTTTACGTTAATACTGCTCTTTCTCCGTGGGAAGTAAGAGGTATTCTTCGCCGTGCTGGTGTTAGTTCCTTTGGTATTGGTGGGACTAATGCCCATGTAATTCTTGAAGAAGCACCTTCTTTAAGAGAGCAGGGGAGCAGGAAATCGGAGGAGCAGGGGAGAAATTATCAGTTGTTGGTGCTTTCAGCTAAAACTAACTCGGCGCTAGAAACTGCTACGACAAATTTAGTTGATTATTTACAGCAATATCCCAGTAAAAATCTTGCTGATATCGCTTATACCCTTGGTGTTGGTCGTAGAACTTTTGACCATCGCCGGATGTTGGTATGCAAGAACATTGATGATGCACTCAAAGCATTCAAATCTCCAGGTTCACCAGAAGTATTCACCCACTATCAGGAACCAAAACATTGCCCAGTGGCGTTTATGTTTTCTGGACAAGGTACTCAGTATGTGAACATGGGTCGAGAACTTTATGAAACTGAGTCAATTTTTCGAGAACAGATTGATGATTGCTGCAAATTACTTCAACCGCATCTAGGGATAGATTTGCGAGAACTACTGTATCCTAGTGCGACACAACATCAAGAGGTGGAAAAACAGCTGAAACAAACGGCGATCGCTCAACCTGCCCTGTTTGTGGTGGAATATGCCCTAGCACAATTGTGGATGGCTTGGGGGGTAAATCCACAAGTGATGATAGGCCACAGTATTGGGGAGTATGTTGCTGCTTGCTTGGCTGGAGTGTTCTCGCTGGAAGATGCTTTGTTTGTGGTTGCAATGCGTGGGCGACTGATGCAGCAAGTTCCTGCTGGAGCGATGTTAGCAGTAACGCTATCACAGGCGGAACTTCAACCCTTATTAACACAAGAATTAGCGATCGCAGTTTACAATACACCATCTCTATGTGTCGTAGCTGGCCCGGTGTCATCTGTGGAAAAATTGCAACATCAACTGCGTAAACAAGGTGTGGAGTGTAGACTTTTACACACTTCTCATGCCTTTCATTCGCCGATGATGTCAGCAATCATTGAGCCGTTTACTCAACTGTTGCAAACAGTTAAACTTAATCCTCCGAAAATTCCATTTTTATCTAATGTCAGTGGAATTTGGATTACCACAGCCGAAGCAACTGACCCTAATTATTGGGCGAAGCATCTCAGACAACCAGTGCGTTTCAGTGAAGGGGTGATTGAGTTACTCAAACAGCCAGAGCGAATTTTACTAGAAGTTGGCCCAGGGCGGACACTGAGTAGCTTGGTCAAGCAACACCAAGTAAATGAGCAAATGGTGCTAACCTCAATCCGCCATCCCCAAGAGCAACAGTCAGATGTAGCATTTGTGCTACAAACTTTGGGTAAGCTCTGGTTAGTAGGGGTGCAAGTGGATTGGTCAGCTTTTTACGCACATCAGCAATGCGATCGCCTGCCCTTACCAACATATCCTTTTGAGCGTCAACGCTACTGGATTGAGGCAAATCCAACAGCTTCTGCACCGACATCTCGACAAGAAGCATTACACAAAAAGTTAGATATTGCTGACTGGTTTTACATCCCTCGCTGGCAACAATCTATACCACTGGGAGTTTTGCAAACAGGTGAACTGACACAGCAAAAGTTATGCTGGTTGGTCTTTGTCGATGCGTATGGAATCGGAACAGAAGTAGCAAAACGACTAGAACAACAGGGTCAAAATGCGATCGCAGTCAAAGTAGGTGAGCAGTTTGCTCAACTCAGTGAAGGTAGTTATACAATCAATCCCGAACAACGCAACGATTATCATGCTTTACTGCAAGCACTACAAAAACAGGGTTTGATTCCACAAGCGATCGCTCATTTTTGGAGTGTCGCACCTAACGATACTTTTGCCTGTAGTAGCCTTAGTGAACAGACACAATATTTTGATGATTGTCAAAAAGTCGGCTTTTACAGTCTACTTTTCTTAGCACAAGCACTGGCAGAACAGAATCTAACTGAGCCGACAAAGTTAATGGTTGTTACCAGTAATGTACATGATGTCACTGGCGAAGAGAAATTATGCCCACACAAAGCAACAGTGATTGGCTCATGCAAGGTAATTTCCCAGGAATATCCTCATATTACCTGTTGTCACATTGATGTGGTAATTACTGCTGCTGACACCAAACCATCTGAGAAACTTATAAATCAGCTAGTAGGAGAATTTACAGCAGAATCGACAGAGAATGTCATTGCTTACCGTGGTCATCATCGCTGGATTCAAACCTATGAGGCTGTTCGCTTAGATCAGAGTGTTGCTGACAAAACTCGTTTGAGGGAAGGAGGCGTTTACTTAATTACTGATGGATTAAGTAGCGTTGGTTTATCGCTGGCAGAATATCTAGCGCAGAAAGTACAGGCTAAATTGGTTTTGCTGGGACGAACAGATTTGCCTGCAAAAGAGCAGTGGTCTCAATGGTTGGCGACTAATGATGAACAGGATATTGTTAGCTGCAACCTCCGAAAATTACAAGCACTGGAGGCATTAGGCGCTGAGGTTTTGGTCATCAGTGCTGATGTTGCTAACGAACAACAAATGCACAATGCGATCGCCACAGCTACTTCACGCTTTGGTGAAATTCATGGTGTCATTCACGCTGCTGGAAATCCTGAAAATGCACATTGTGCTATACAAGGAACTTTGCCAACTGAAACTCAATTACAATTTCATTCTCAAGTCTATGGATTATTTGTTTTAGAAAAAGTTTTGCGAAACTACAACCTAGATTTTTGTTTTTTAATATCATCTTTATCATCTGTTTTAGGAGGATTAGGATTTGTTTATTCTTCCGCAGCTTCCAATTTTATGGATGCTTTTGTTTATCAACACAACCAAAGAAATTCTTGTTTTTGGTGTAGCATAAACTGGGATAAGTGGAAAACTAAAGAAGAACAGCTACATACAATTAATGAAATAAATTCATCTCAATTTTTCATAACATTACAGGAAGGTATAAAAGCCTTTGAACGTGTGTTATCCATGTCTGGGATTTGTCAAATTGTTGTCTCAACTGGAGAATTGCAAGCTAGGATTGACCAACGGCTCAAGCTGGAATCATTACAAAAGACGAAATTATCCAGCCAGGAAGATTTATTTTCCAACCACCAAAGACCAAATTTACTCACAGCATATATTGCACCTAGAAATGAGATTGAGCAAACTGTTGCAGAAATTTGGCAAAAACTTCTAGGTGTTGAACAGATAGGAATCCATGACAACTTTTTTGAGTTAGGAGGACATTCCTTGTTAGGAACTCAGGTTATTTCTCACTTACGTAAAGCCTTTTTGATAGATTTGCCTCTACGTCACTTATTTGATGAACCTACTATAGCTGGTATTTCAGAATGTATCGAAAACATTCGTAGTACAGCTAGAAAAATCCTAGTTTCTGCTAGTTATAATTTAGGCGATCGCGAGGAAATAGAGTTGTGAACAAATGCTTTACCTGTAATTTATCTACGTTAATTGTGATTGGTTGATTCTGAATAAACATGGCTTTAACTGTGTTCGGTTACGAGGAGAAAGATTTATGAAAACCATCGATCAATTTTTGTCTTATATTGATAGTTTAGACATCAAGCTCAGGGTTGATGGCGATCGTTTATACTGTAACGCTCCTCAAGGAACACTAACGCCAGAATTAAGCGCCGAGTTGCGAGAACGCAAGATAGAAATTCTCAAGTTTTTATCTGCTGCTAACCTGGCCTCAAATTCGATTACTATAAAGCCCATTCCTAGAGATATAAACTTACCCCTATCTTTTGCTCAACAACGGCTGTGGTTCCTGAATCAATTTGATCCTAATGACCCTTCTTACAACCTATCTTTTGCCCTTCGTCTGGCCGGTACACTCAATGTAGCAGCACTAAAACAGAGTCTTAACGAAATCGTGCAACGTCACGAAGTCTTGCGAACTACTTTTACAGTGATTGAGCAACAACCAGTTCAAGTTATTGCTCCTAGCTTGACTTTGCAGTTACCTGTAATTAACTTGCAAGAAATCACACCAGCACAACAGCAAGCTGAAGTTTTGCGGCTGGCTGCTCAGGAAGCTAAGTTGCCCTTTGACTTAACACAAGGGCCTTTACTACGTTTTACTTTGCTACATTTAAGTAAGCAAGAATACGTAGCTTTGTTAACAATGCACCATATCATCTCCGATGGTTGGTCATTGGAGCTACTTATCCAAGAATTAACAGCACTTTACGAAGCCTTTTCTCAAGATCATTCCTCTTTGCAAGATGCTAAACGGCTACCAGAATTACCAATACAGTATGCAGACTTTGCAGCATGGCAACGGCAGTGGCTAGTAGGAGAAGTACTAGAATCCCAACTTGCTTACTGGCGGCAGCAGTTGCAGGGTGCGCCAACAGCCCTAGAGTTACCTACTGACTACCCACGACCAGCGATTCAAAGCTTTCGGGGTGCTACTCATCGTTTCCAGCTACCCCCAGAACTATCCGTTGCTCTGAAGAAGTTGAGTCAGCAGGAAGGAGCCACCTTGTTTATGACAATGCTTGCAGCCTTCAAAACCTTATTGTATCGCTACACAACCAGCACTGATATTGTGATTGGTTCACCAATTGCCAATCGTAACCACAGTGAAATAGAAAAGCTAATTGGCTTTTTTGTCAATACCTTAGTGTTGCGAACTAATCTTGAAGGTGATCCCAGCTTTCGAGAGCTATTAGTCCGAGTGCGTGAAGTCGCTTTAGGGGCTTATGCTCATCAAGATGTACCCTTTGAGCAACTTGTCGAACAATTGCAGCCACAACGAAACTTAAGTCATTCGCCGCTATTTCAGGTGATGTTTGTGCTTCAGAATGCACAAAGGACACAGATAAAGTTACCGGGTTTGAGCTTAAGTTCGCTAGAAAGTGAAAGTGGTACTGCCAAGTTCGATTTGACACTGGAAATGAGCGAAACAGCGTCGGGGATGGTTGGCAGTCTGGAATATAATACTGATTTATTTGCAGCAGATACTATACGCCGGATGGCAGGGCATTTGCAGACATTGCTTTGTGGGATTGTTGTTAATCCAGAGCAACGGCTTTCTCAATTACCATTGTTAACAAAAGATGAGCAACATCAACTGTTAGAAAAGTGGAATGACATTCAAGCTGAGTATCCACAAGACAAATGTATTCATCAACTGTTTGAAGCACAGGTAGAAAAAACGCCGGATGCTGTAGCAGTAGTATATGAAAATCAATATTTAACTTATCAAGAACTCAATCACAGAGCAAATCAACTCGCTCATTACTTACAGAAACTGGGTGTTGAGCCAGAGGTTAGGGTGGGAATTTGTGTTGAGCGTTCCCTAGAGATGATAATAGGAGTTTTGGGCATTCTCAAAGCTGGGGGAGCTTATGTACCTTTAGATCCACAATTACCCCAAGAGCGTTTGACTTTCATGGTGCGAGATGCACAAGTTTCTGTATTACTCACCCAGACGCAACTTTTACAAAATCTACCAGTTTTGCCAATTAAACTTGTATACATAGATAAAGATTGGGAGAGCATCACACTATTATCTCAATCCAATCCAGCTATAATTCAATTACACCCAGACAACGTTGCTTACATCATCTATACCTCTGGTTCCACAGGTCAATCTAAGGGGGTAATGATTCAACATCTTAGCCTTGTAAATGCTTATTTTGCCTGGGAAAAAATCTACCAGTTAAGTACAAAGGCAACATCTCATTTACAGATGGCCAGCTTTTCCTTTGATGTTTTTTCAGGGGATTTGATTCGGTCTTTATGTTCTGGTGGCAAGTTGGTTTTATGCTCAAAGGATTTGTTGCTATCGCCAGAACAATTGTATGAACTCATGGAACAAGAAAAGGTGGATTGTGCTGAGTTTGTACCTGCTGTATTGAGAAATTTGATTCACTATCTTGATAGTAGCCAACAGCGTTTAGATTTTATGCGGTTGCTGATTTGTGGCTCTGATAGTTGGAGTGGAGCAGAATACCGAAATTTTTTAAGATTTTGTAGTTTTCAAACTCGTTTAATTAACTCCTATGGACTGACAGAAGCTACCATTGATAGTTCTTATTTTGAAACTACGGTAAAAAATTTAGAACTTAATAAATTAGTAGCTATTGGGCAACCATTTCCTAATACTAAACTTTATATTTTAGATAAAAATTTACAACCCTTACCTATAGGAGTTCCCGGAGAACTCTATATTAGTGGCGTTAGTCTAGCCAGAGGTTATAGCCATCGTCCTGATTTGACTGCCGAAAAATTTATTCCCAACCTATTTAGTAATCAACCAGGAGAACGCCTATACAAAACAGGCGACATAGTTCGCTATTCAAGTGATGGTAATATTGAGTTTATCAAACGTATTGATCATCAAGTAAAAATTCGTGGATTCCGCATTGAATTAGGAGAAATTGAAGCCAAATTAGTTCAGCATTCAGTTGTGCAGGAAAGTATAGTTGTAGTTAGGGAAGATAACCCTGGTAACAAGCGTCTAGTAGCATATATAGTTCCTAATACTCATAATGTTGAGTTAAAAAATAATAGTGAACTAATACCACAGTTACGACAATTCCTCAAAGAAAGTTTACCAGAGTACATGGTTCCTGCTGCTTTTGTATTACTGGAAAAACTACCACTAACACCAAATGGCAAAATAGACCGCAAAGCGCTTCCTATACCTGATTTGACACAGTTGATGCCCGAATCTGATCTCGTGGCTGCTGTTACCCCAGTCCAAGAAATGCTAGCCGGAATTTGGACACAGGTACTTGGTTTAGAAAAGCTTGGTGTCAACGACAACTTCTTTGAGTTGGGCGGACATTCTCTATTGGCGACGCGTGTCATCTCCCAGATCCGTCAAGCCTTTAAAGTCGAGTTACCCTTGCGCCGTTTATTTGAGTCTCCAACTGTCGCCGAACTAGCTAAAGATGTTCAAACAGCTATTAACACTGGCAAAGGATTAGAACTGCCACCCATCAATAGGGTTTTGCGATCGCAAGATTTACCTCTGTCTTTTGCTCAACAAAGACTATGGTTACTCGATCAATTAGATCCAGGCAATCATACTTATAATGATCCTACATCTGTGCGTTTGACTGGTTCACTCAACATCACAGCCTTAGAGCAAAGCCTGAATGCAGTTGTCAGTCGTCACGAAACCTTACGCACAGTTTTTACTACAGTCGAAGGGCAACCGGTTCAGAAAATTCAACCGATTACTGATATTACTATACCGATAGTAGACCTAAGAGGAAATGAGCGATCGCCCCAACAACGAGAAATTGAAGCAAAGCGCCTTGCACTCGCAGAAGCACAACGCCCATTCAACCTAGCTCAAGGGCCATTACTTCGAGCCACGCTACTCCAGCTAGACGAAGCAGAGTATGTATTACTGCTGACCATGCACCACATTATCTCCGACCTGTGGTCAATGGCCATACTCATTCGGGAACTAGCAGACTTTTACGCAGCATTTTGCCAAGGTAAATCGCTGACACTACCAGAATTGCCAATTCAGTATGCAGATTTTGCTGTTTGGCAGAGAGAATGGATGCAAGGAAAGGTGCTAGAAACTCAACTCGCTTACTGGAAACAACAACTCCAAAACGCTTCGACAAAGCTAGAGTTGCCCACTGACAAACCTCGACCTTTGCAGCCAACTTATACTGGCACAACCCAATTGTTCCAGCTACCCAAAGACCTCAGCGATGCACTGCAATTACTTAGCAAGCGGGAAGATGTTACCCTCTCTATGACCCTGCTAACGACTTTCAACGTTTTACTCTACTACTACACCAAGCAAGAGGATATCCTTGTAGGTTCGCCCATTGCTAACCGCAATCGCAGTGAAATTGAAGGATTAATTGGCTTTTTTGTCAATAGTTTAGTTCTGCGGACAGACCTCTCAGGAAACCCTATTTTTAGTGAATTGCTGCGTCGAACACGCGAAGTAACTTTAGGAGCTTATGCTCATCAGGATTTACCTTTTGAAAAGTTAGTCGGAGAATTGCAGCTAGAACGAGATTTAAATTATAATCCACTGTTCCAAGTGTGGTTTACTTTGCAGAATATAGCCACACCAGATATTCAAAAACTTACTTTATCTTTACCTGATCTCACCCTTAGCCCATTCGAAACCAACAAGCAGAGATCACCCTTTGATTTAGGACTCCTACTTTCAGAACAAGCAGAAGGTATTAGTGGTTGCTTTGAATATAAAACGGATTTATTTGAATCCAACACTATAGTCCGCATGACAGAACAGTTAGAAATGCTTTTGCGGTCTGTGGTTACACAACCAGATATCCAACTCAACCAGCTAGTAGAAAAACTTAAAAAATCTGACCATCAACAACAACTAGCTAAAGAACAAGAATATCAACAAACCATTCGCCATAAGTTAATGAAGATTAAACAAAAATCTAACATTATCTCCTAATTGCTCTCTATCTCTCTATGCGAATAAAATCCTGATTTTCCAATATTATGCAAACTAAAACTCTTGAAGGTGTCCGAATTTCTCCACTCCAGAAACGTCTGTGGTTGTTACAGCACACAAATAAGCAAACACCATTTCGTGCCCAAGTAGCAGTTTTAATAGAAGGAAAGCTAGACATAGCTCATCTTAAAGAAACCTTAAACAATGTTGTTAATAAGCATGAGATTCTGCGGACTAAATTTCAATGCTTGCCTGGCATGGAAATTCCAGTTCAAGTAATTAATTATGGTAGTATTGACTGGGAAGATGACTATGATTTAATAGCCTGGAAACCTCAGCAGCAAGATGCCCAAATTGACTTAATTTTTCAAAAAATGCTTCATTTGCCTTTTGATTACGAAAAAGGTCAAATTTTGCGTATCTCTCTAATAACTTTATCACTGCAAAAATATATATTACTTTTGAGCTTACCAGCATTGTGTGCGGATTCTGCAACTCTGAAAAATTTGGTGCATGAAATCAGTAGTTCTTATGAAGCTTGTTTACAAGATAAAGAATTATCTGATGAAATCCTCCAGTATGCTGATATTGCTGAATGGCAAAATGAATTACTTGAATCAGAAGATACAGCAATAGGTAGAGAGTATTGGCGTAAACAGGATATTGCTCACCTTTTGGATTTACATTTGCCTTTAGAGAATCAACTGCAAGTCAATCAAGAGTTTCAGCCTCAATTTGTGAGCTTGCAGATAAATCCTGATTTTACTAATAAAATTAAAATTTTAGCCCAAAAACATAATACTTCTGTTTCTGTATTATTATTGGCTTGTTGGCAAGCATTGCTGATGCGTTTAACTGGGCAATCGGAAATAGTTATTGGTACGGCTAACGATGGTCGTAATTACGAAGAATTAGAATCAGCGTTAGGATTATTTGCTAAATATTTACCTTTACACAGCTATTTAAGATCAACTAGCTTTTTTAGTGAAGTTTTACAGAGAACTCAAGATCGCCTTCAAGAAATTCATGAATGGCAAGATAGTTTTAATTGGGAAAATATTAAACTTAATAAGGATATAAATACATCACATTTTCCATTTTGTTTTGATTTTAAACCACAAAAGCATAACTATACTGCTGCTAATATTAATTTTTCAATTTATAAGCAATATGCCTGTATAGATAGGTTTAAAGTAAAATGTTCTTGTTTAGAATACAACGATTATTTGACTGTAGAATTTCACTATGACGCTAACTTATTTAGTGCTGAAAATATAAGTCGTTTAACGGAAGAATTTGAGACTTTATTGCACAGCATCTTAAAAAATCCGTTATCAACAATTAATGAGTTAGAGATATTACCGCCAAACGAGTTACAACAACTACTGGTTGATTTTAATCATACCCAGACTGACCATCCCAAAAATAAGTGCATTAATCAATTATTTGAGGAACAGGTAAAACGCACACCAGACAACATCGCTGTTATTTTCGAGAATCAGCAGTTAACTTATAGTGAGGTTAATAACCGTGCTAACCAACTAGCCCATTACCTACAACAATTAGGAGTTAAGCCAGAAGTACCCGTGGGGATTTGTGTAGAACGCTCCCTAGAAATGGTCATCGGCTTATTAGGTATCCTCAAAGCAGGTGGAGCATATCTACCAATTGAGCCAACTTATCCCAAAGAACGTCTTGCATTTATTTTACAAG
>NZ_JADEXT010000049.1:0-47772 GCF_015206985.1 Nostoc sp. LEGE 12447
GTGCTTTAATTCCAAAATTCTCTCATCTAAAGTGGATGTTTGAGTGGTTCATTCAAAATACTACTTTTGATTTTCCGTCTCTTCAGATGTACGGAGCTTTTTCAAAAATCAAATACTAATCCTATAGATATGTTTGCCTGAAATGTGGTGTTGAGCGAGAAATAAATAAGTATTCTTCTAGTTTCGGCTCGTTTTTGCTGCTGTTGTTGGGCTTGTTTATTTCATTCCAACTATTAGTTAGTTATGAGAAGCAAAGCAATCCACAAAGGCAACAACAGTCTTTGAATAATCCACCCCATCAGGGAAATATCCACGTGTAAAACTAATCTTCGTGCTGGGTATGATTTCCCATTTCTGATTTTGTAAATGAGAAATGGGAAATCAAAAAAATATTCACTGCTAAAAATCAGCTACTTTCGTGAGTAAAATTATGGACACCAATCAAGATACACTTCTCTTTCGCTTTGCTTCTAAGTCTTTGAAATATTTCTTGTTAGTGCTGTTTGGGATTGCGATCGCTTACGTCTTATCTAGTGGTTTAGGTATCTTACAAATCATACCTATACTGTTATACCTGTTACAACAATTTTTGCTTCCTGTGGGAATTATCCTCTTGTGTTTAATTACAATAGCGGTAATTATTGAATCCCTGCGTTAAGAATTGTGGAAGTGGAGAGTCTATCAATTTTGAATTTTAAATTTTTGATTTGTTCTTCAATTCAAAATCCAAAATCTCAAATTGATGGACTCGTAACTTCTTCATTTACCGTAGAAAACTCTGGCATTTCGGTATCCTATATTTCGCAGATACTTATTCCATTCCTCAGCTTGGAATCGATCGGCGAAAGGCCCTACTGCTACGTGTGGCCCTCGTGGTTGCGTCCTTTCGAGGACTGCGCCAGACCGTCCTAAATCTTGACTAAATCGGGCTAGATTCTGCCTAATTTGTTCTGCGATCGCAGATAACTGTTCTTGAGTAGTCGGAATAACGACATAATATCTAGAGGCTTGCTTGGGAGGATTTATATTGCTGCGTTCCCCTACAAAGCCTCTATTACCTACATCTATTTCCTGTCCGTTACCAAAGCTGATAATCCGAGCGCTATATATTCCCCGTGACTGTAACTCATTCACCCGTTGTTGGGCGTTAGATACTCTGTTAAAAACACCTGACTGAATAACATTCCTTCCTTGGTACTCGCGAATGTAAGCACTGGGTTCAATCTGGCGGATTGCTTGCAGCGTCTGGAAATCACTACTATCTACGTAAACTAAGTAGCGCTCAAAGTTCTGGTTATATTGACTAAACTGTGTAGGTTGAGGGGGCTGAAAGTTCTGACCGGATTGATTATTTTGTAATGGTTGTGGGGGTTGAAAGTTCAGATCGGATTGATTATTTTGTAATGGTTGTGGGGGTTGAAAGTTGAGATCCGATTGATTATCCTCCACTAGTTCTGCTGGTTGTAACTGCGTTGATGGCTGTTGACCAAAGGGAATTGGCGGTGGTGGTAAAGCTTCACCTCCTTGTTGAGCCAATAGCATACTGTTGTGGATTTGTGCTTGTGCTGGGGCATAGTCAGGAATCAGCACTAACCATCCTCCTACTAACAGGGGGAGAAATCGGATAGTAGGCTTCCAACCCTCAGAACTTCGGCGCAGCATCTGAAAAGGGGTAAATTTACTTGGTATTCCTCTCGACATAGTACTTAGAAAGTAGTCAAAGTATTTTTAAGCAATTTCCATCAGGAACTAATTAGTTCACCGTTGTAGCAACTATATAGCGTTAACGTAAAATTAGCTCATCTGCGTGGCAAACAATACATCTGTAATTAATCTTAGATAAGAGTTATGGAAGAGTGAATAGCGATGTCTACGATGGTCACTGAGCTTGCCGAAGTGCTACTTGTTCTCAAACCGAAGTGCTTTGGTAGCAAGGCTTTAAAAGAGTGTGTGCTACAATTGGACAACCACGCAGCTATCGTGTCGTACTTTGTATGAAAAAAGTCGTCGTTGGTCTTTCTGGTGGCGTTGACAGTTCCACCGCAGCAGCTATCCTGCACCATCAGGGCTATGAAGTGATTGGTTTGACTCTTTGGCTAATGAAAGGCAAAGGTCAATGTTGCTCTGAAGGTATGATCGACGCGGCTGATCTCTGTGAACAACTGGGCGTTCCCCATCAAATTGTAGATATTCGGGATGTCTTTCAAACGCATATTGTCGATTACCTGGTGACTGGCTACAGTGCTGGAATCACGCCTTTGCCTTGCTCACAATGCAATAAAACGGTGAAGTTTGGCCCAATGGTGCAGTATGCCCATGAAGAATTGGGGTGCGATCGCATTGCCACTGGTCATTATGCCCGAATTAGCTATGACGAAGCAACTGGACGTTACCAGTTATTAAGGGCTGTTGACCGCAACAAAGACCAGTCATATTTTCTCTATGATTTGTCTCAAGATTTACTTGCAGCAACTATATTTCCTCTGGGCGAACTAGAAAAAACTGATACGCGCCGGATTGCGGCTGAATACGGACTGAAAACTGCTGACAAGCCAGAAAGTCAAGACTTATGCTTAGTGGAAAGTAATGGTTCCATGCGGGCATTTTTGGATAAATATTTAGCTCCCAAAACAGGCGATATTGTCGATACCGCAGGCAAAGTTTTGGGACAGCATGATGGTGTCCATCACTACACAATTGGCCAGCGCAAAGGTTTGGGGATTGCTGCTGCTGAACCTTTGTATGTGATTGAATTAGATGCAGAAAATAATAAAGTAGTAGTAGGCGATCGCACCAAGGTAACTCAACCAGAATGCACTGTCGGACGGGTAAATTGGGTTTCTATTGCTGAACCATCCACCCCAATTCATGCCGAAGTGCAAATTCGCTATCGTTCAACGGCTACACCAGTGACGGTGATTCCGTTGGAAAACTCCCGTGTGCGTTTGGTGTTTGATGAACCCCAATTCAGCATCACCCCCGGACAAGCGGCGGTGTGGTACGACGGCGAGAAAGTGTTAGGTGGCGGAATTATTGAGCAGTTTAGTTGAATCTTACCCCGGTTTCGGTAGAAGTCAAAACTGCCCCTCCTGTGAACTTCAGATAGGCAAAAGCTGCCCTGAGTTTTGGAGGGGTATTTTTGTCTTTAAATTGGATAATAATGCCAGAAAAAGAGCTACTCCTCAAAACTCTGATAGAGAACATCTGCTTCATATATACGAATCCTATTTGATTTTTAAACGGATTTTAGAGAGAAATCCTTGCTGGACATGTATTTCAATCTCAGTATGTTTTCAAAATTTAAACCGGATTCTTATGTTTTTAAAAAAAGTTTCTTATCTGTCTTATCTGTCCTTGTCTTTTGTGCTTTGAAGAGTGAATATCTTTCTAATCGTTTTATAAATTGACGAGTATTGAAAGCTTAAATTAGCTGATAACGGTTGTGAAAAATCTTAAATTCACATCCGTACTACGAGCTACAAAAGTTTTTTCCTCAATCAGGAAATGCTCGGTTTGCAAATTACATTCAACTTCAATGGAGAATTCAAATGGAAAATCAAAAAAGATATGTCAAGTTATCTGTGGGACACGAGCTTGTAGGAGTTAAATACGAATACAAACACTTTTTAACATCGACCTGTAAAGAATCGTACAGCAAGTATCTGTGCTTATCTACTGATGATGCCTATGTTGCCCATTTTACGATGGAAATTTTCGATACTGATCGATGTTCCTTCAAGTTTTATGATGGCCCCTATAAAGACAAATGGCTAACCTACAACGGTGGCTATCTCTACGTTACATCCGACTACAGTTATTTATCTGGTGATTTTAGTGATAACGGATCTACCGTGAAATTATTTACTATTAGGAATGGAACTAAACATTGGTTCAAAAAAGGGAACAAGTACAAAAATGATGCTTGCGGCGATTATTTCTATATCGTGACAACGACTAATGAGAGTGACGCACTTACTTTTAATATCACAGACATTTCTTCTGGTCTCCTCGACCCCCGCGATCGCCCCATCTCAAATCCTTTGAAAAAAGCTTATTTTTTCAAAGGAGACCAGTATATCCAGTTTGATATTGCTGCTAATCGAGCCGATGAGGGTTATCCAAAACCGATTAAAGGCAATTGGCCTGGATTAGATGTCTTCGCTGACAGGTTCGATGCTGCTCTACATTGGGACAATGAGAAGATTTATGTGTTCAAAGGCTCTGAGTATATTAGCTACGATGCGCCTACTGCTCAAATTGATAGTGGTTATCCAAAACCGATTAAAGACAATTGGGCTGGAATGGATGCCTTCGATAAAGATATTGATGCTGCCGTCAATCTAGACAAGGGCAAAGTTTATTTCTTCAAAGGTACTAATTATGCTCGCTATGAGATTGCTGCCGGGCGAGCCACAGGTGATAGTTTTCACATTGCAAATTATTGGCCTGGAGTTCATTTTTTAAATATCGATGCCGCCCTGAATCTAGGTAATGGTAAAGTTTATTTATTCAGCGGACCTGAGTTTATTCGCTACGATATTGCTGCTGATCGATCTGATGAGGGTTATCCAAAACCGATTAAAGGCAATTGGACTGGACTAGATGCCTTTGCCGATGGAATCGATGCTGCGACTGCGTTTTAGCAAACGATTTTAGCCAGAAGCTCAAAATCTTCAAAACCATCGATTTTCGGCGTTCCTAAATCGGAGTATGAATTTACATTTTTCGAGATAACTAAACAACTATTCTTTACCCCCGCCTTAAATATGAAGGCGGGGGTTATTTATAAATCAAAAATATTATGTCCCATCTAGAGCTATCAGCAAATTATTTTTAAAAGAGCGAAATTCTGATAAATGTTTAACGTTCTCTAATACTTTGAAAAGTTATCGTAAATCCATAGTTCTGGAACTGCGATCGCTTCGTAAGCATCAAGTGTTATTTTTAATGTTACATCTGTTTCAATTGCCAAATCAGGAGGCGGATCGTTTGGTTCCAGCTTGCGACGACCGATCATTCTTTGGTAATTCTGGATGTAGAAACAAGCATCTGGTTCTACCCCCGCTATATTTTCCCGCTTGAAGGTGGTTGAACCGAAGGGTTCATAACTTTTCCCGGCGAGCTTCAACAGATTTTGACAATATCCGAAATTAAGTCCTTTGATTTTTCGTGTTCGGGTAGAGGAACCATAATTTCTAACGTAGACTTGCTGTAAGCAACTTGTAGCGATCGCTTTTCCCCCAGTTCTTGCAAGATAGACTCAAATTCCTTCCAGCTTACATCTTGAATAGACACTGTACTACCAGGTGCTAGCCGCATTTGGCTAACAGGTTTAACAACGGGAGATACAGCATTCATAAGCATTTTCCTTATGAAGGAACTATTCTGAAACTTGAGGCTGGATTAGCTTTAGCGTAACCTAATCAGATCGCCTAGAGGCTAGTTGCAAAATTTTCCTTCATTTCCTAAACTCTTTTTCTCTACGTACCAGCATTTGATAAGTTAGTACATAATCTGAAACAATAACAGTAAAAACAAAGAGGGGATTACGTTGAGTCACAATCCAGATGCCATAGCCCCCCACGGTGGACAGTTGGTTAACCGTATCGCCACACCAGAACAAAGAGCAGAGTTTCTCTCAAAAGCTGACTTTTTGCCGCGAGTGCAACTTGACGATCGCGCCGTTTCGGATGTAGAAATGATTGCGATCGGTGCTTTTAGTCCACTCACGGGTTTTATGAACCAAGAAGACTACGATCACACTGTTACAGAAATGCGACTAGCTAATGGTCTTGTGTGGTCAATCCCGATTACACTATCGGTCAGCGAAGAAGTAGCTTCCCCATTGCAAGAAGGTGGCTTAATTCGTCTGGATAACTCCAGAGGTGAATTTATTGCAGTTTTGCAACTCACGCAAAAATATAACTACGACAAAACCCGCGAAGCCATTAATGTCTACCGCACTGATGATGTCAAACATCCAGGCGTGCAGGTACTCTATAACCAAGGTACTGTACATCTGGCGGGTGATATTTGGCTGTTGCAGCGCGAACCTCATCCCCAGTTTCCCACTTACCAAATAGATCCAGCTGCCTCACGGCAACTATTTAAAGATAACGGTTGGAAAACAATCGTTGGTTTCCAAACTCGCAACCCTATCCACCGCGCCCACGAATATATTCAAAAGTGCGCTTTAGAAACTGTTGATGGTCTATTTTTGCACCCATTAGTTGGAGCAACAAAAGAAGATGATATTGCCGCTGATGTGCGGATGCGCTGCTATGAAATTTTGCTGGAACATTACTACCCCTTAGACCGGGTAACTTTGGCAATTAATCCAGCCGCAATGCGCTATGCTGGGCCTCGTGAAGCAATATTCCATGCTTTAGTCCGCAAAAACTACGGCTGTACTCACTTTATAGTCGGACGGGATCATGCTGGCGTTGGTGACTATTACGGTACTTACGATGCACAGTATATCTTTGAAGAGTTTGCGCCAGGCGAATTGGGCATTGTGCCGATGAAATTTGAACACGCTTTTTACTGCACGCGCACTAAGCAGATGGCAACATCTAAAACTAGTCCCAGCAGGCCAGAAGAACGTATTCACCTATCAGGGACAAAAGTTAGGGAAATGCTGCGGCGTGGTGAATTACCTCCACCAGAATTTTCTCGTCCAGAAGTAGCAGCAGAGTTAGCGCGGGCAATGCGAATAGAAGTGCCTGTTTAGGGAAGTGGGCAAAACAGTGCAGAGTTAGGAGTTAGGAGTTAAAAATTAGGAGTTTGGAGTTTGGAGTTTGGACTTATTCTTCCCCATTCCCCATTCCCCATTCCCCATTCCCCACACTTTTGTAACTTTACAATACAGAGTTCAGCCCTGTAAGCTGCTAGCTAATGGGCTTAGGGCTGATAGCTAATTATGAAACGCCGCACGTTTTTACATAAAATTGGCTCAATACTCGCGGTATTGGGAGTAACGGAAGCTGAGTGGTTGACTTTAGGAAATCGCTACTATCAGGCTTTGGCACAACCGAACTCGCGCAAGTTGGCATTGTTAATAGGTATTAACCAATACTCCAAAACCCCAAACCTCAGTGGTTGTCTGACAGATGTAGAACTACAAAGAGAACTTTTGATTAACCGCTTTGGTTTTCAAGGGTCAGATATTCTAACCTTAACTGAGGAACAAGCCAGCCGGGAATTCATTGAAGCGGCTTTTGCGGATCATCTGGGCAAACAAGCTAAACCTGGTGATATAACTTTTTTCCACTTTAGCGGTTATGGCACTCGTGTCAAATTGGAAACATCGCCAGATACAATGCAAAATGCTCTGGTGACAGCTAATGCAGCTCTTGACTTACAAGATGACAAAATAGTCAATCATATATTAGAAGAAACTCTACTGCTATTACTGCGATCGCTCTCCACAGACAAAGTAACAGCAGTATTGGATACTAGCTATGATGCTCCTAACACAGTAATAGGATTAAAAACTCGTGCCCTTCAGGAGTCGGGAGCAAAGCTAGCAACAGAAGAACTCGACTTTCTCAAACAACTTAAAACTCAGAATTTATCCAATACTCCAATTGTTTTAGCAGCTACCTCAGAACCAAAGCAGCCAGCAAGGGAAGGTCTTTTTTCTGGTTTTAGTGCTGGGTTATTCACCTACGCCTTGACGCAGTATTTGTGGGAATTCACGCCAGCCACCAAAGTTCAAGTTGCCCTTTCCCACGTGGAAAATTCTCTATATAAATCAGGTAGTAAACAGCAACCAGCGTTATTGAGTAGTCAGAAAAATCCAGATATAACGTCTCTACTGCCAGACGGTATCATTGGTGCAGAAGGCGCGGTGAGTGATATTGAAGGAGATGGTAAAACCGTACATCTGTGGTTAGCAGGATTACCCCCACAAGTGCTGCTATACTACGGAGTTAATTCTAGGTTTACACTACAGACAAAAGAGCAATTAGTATTGCGATCGCGCACTGGGTTAACAGCAAAAGCGCAAATTTCCAAAATTGAAGGTTCAAATCCCCTACAAATCGGGCAACTCGTCCAAGAAGCAGTCCGAGTTTTACCCCGAAATATTAATTTAACAATAGCTTTCGATACTGGATTAGAAAGAATTGAGCGGGTAGACGCTACAAGTGCCTTTGCGGGATTTTCCCATGTATCTACCGTAGCCCTAGGAGAAAAACCAGCTGATTATGTATTTGCCAAGCTACAGCAAACTCCTAGTCGTTATGGTCTATTTTCTCTTGGGGGCGAGCCAATTCCCAATACCACGGGGGAAGTAGGAGAAGCAATAAAATTAACAGTGCAAAGGTTAGCGCCAAAATTATCAACCTTGCTAGCAGCCAAGTTATGGCGGCTTACAGAAAATGGAGGTTCTTCTCGCTTGGCTCTCAAGGCAACCTTAGAAATAATTAATAATATATCGCCTCGCGTCATTATGCAGCGCGAAACAGTAAGAACTTTCAAAAGTGAAACTTCGATTAAAAAATCAGTACAGACGCGATTGATCGCGTCTCTCCCCACTCCAATTGTGCCTATCGGTAGTCGAATGCAATATCGAGTGGAAAACCAGAGCGATCGCCCAGTATATTTAATCTTGCTGGGATTAAACAATAATCATACGGCAGTTGCCTTCTACTCTTGGGAAACACCCCAAGAACCCAATATTGCCGATATCAAGCCCATTCTCCAAGAAGTCGTCATCGCCCCAGGTGAAAGCCTCACACTACCCCAAAATACTGCTTCGCAATGGGTGATTTCAGGGCCAGCTTCTGAGTGCGAACAACAACTGATTTTTAGTACTACACCCTTTAGCGGAACTCTTTCCGCCTTGAATACTGCTCAATATCCCACAGCCGAAGAAGGGCCGATTGGCCCATTGTTAAATCCTTTAGACGTTGCACAAGCCTTGTTACAAGACTTGCATAACGCCAGCCCCCTCAAGGCTGAGATGAACGGCACAGCCGACTCATATATTTTAGATGTGAATAATTGGGCAAGTCTTAGCTTTAGTTTTCAAGTAGTGTAAACATGGAATTCAGGAATTTAGTTGTGTATATAACTATGGTTCCTGTATTAACACTTAATAGAGTTTCATGAAAATCAAGAATCGGGTAGGGTTAGCGTTCTCACTCGTCTTACTATCTGCCAGTATTGCTACCGCCCAAGCAAAGCCAACTGACTTACCCAATCCGACAATTTCAACTCAGCAGCAAGACCAACTAGAAAAACTACAACAAGAGAAAGAAATACGCGATCGCGTTCAATCGGAAGTAGATCGGGCTTTTGGTCATAGCACAACCCTACTCAACATTTTGCTAATCGTATTAACTTTTTTGCCAATCTTGGCGGCGGCTGGTGTTTGGTTGCTACGTCGTAGTGTAGTTAGTGAATTAGTAACTGAAACAAAGCAACAATTAGAGACAGAAGTCAAAACACAACTAGAAAAAGAAGTCGCAGCAGAGGTAAAAAAACAAACAGAAGATTTTAAGCAAGAGCTAGAAATATTAAAGTCCGACTTTTTAGGGCAATTATCCCAATTAAATAATCTATTTTTAGATGCTCAAAATCAAAAAGAGCTAATTCTTCAGCAACTTTCTGGATTAACACCTTCCCCATCATTAACACAAGATTATGTTCACCCAGAAATTCAACAAAAAATCCAAGAATTAACAACACAGCTAGAAATACTCAAGGCTGGAAATACTCATTTATTTTTTACTGCTAATGATTATCTTAAACAAGGAGATGCTTTATTTTTTGAAGGTCGATATGAAGATTCATTAGCCTGCTATGAACAAGTTATTCAGAGAGAACCTAATTCTTTTCTTGCTTGGATCAATCACGGCTGGGCACTGAGAAGATTAGGGCGCTATCAAAAAGCATTATTATCTTATCAAAAAGCAATTGCTATCCAATCAGATAACTATATAGCTTGGTTTGGGTGCGGTAATTCACTTAGAAAACTACAACGACATGATGAAGCGATCGCTTCTTATGAGAGAGCCTTAGAACTTCAGCCTGAATTTCATTGGGCTTGGTGCCATAAAGCCCGTTGTCATGCATTAAAAAACGATCGTGATTTAGCTATTGAAAGTTTGATACAGGCAATTAAATTAAGAGGCGATCAACATCGAGATTTAGCAAAAAATAATTCTGACTTTGATTTAATTCGAGCAGATGAACGGTTTAAGAAAATACTTGCAGGTTAGATTTTGCGCCTCCCATCTCTTTGTTTTTTACCGTTCTAATCTTTGGATACTACATAAGTGTCTCTGTACTGGCTAGCGTTCGAGATAAAACATCCAAGCAATTTTTGATACCAGTACAAATTAGAGCTTTTTATGACTTTAGTTGTACTCCTATTGATTGACCTAAGTGTTCAAATTGAGTATTTTGCTCATAAAGGATGAATTATAAACTATAAAATATCTCAACTGAATTCAGTCGCCAGCAGGATGAGACTCAGCACAATATTTTTTACACTAAAGGTTATAAACAACCTGGAAACAACATAGTATGCCTCTTCATAAACTTGAACATTTTGATCCAAACTATCGAGAAACTTTTGGTGGAGACGACGTTAAATCACTGATTCTTTATACTGAGGGAGGAGACAAAGTTGGCTCAGTCACTGATGTTTTAGTTGATGATGATGGTCATTTCCGATATTTAGTTATTGACACAAGCGAAGATTTTTCTGGGAAAAAAATCTTACTACCAATTGGTCTTTCCCGGATTGATTATCCTGCAAAACGTGTCTATGTTGATGGGTTAAGCAAACACCAAGTAGAAGGTTTAGTTGAGTACAAAGAAGACACAATTTTTGATCATGATTACGAAGAAAAGGTACGTAGTGGATTTCGTTCTCCAACTAGCGGTTTAACTTATGATCGCAATTCATACGATTACCAGACAGAACCAGCTTTATACGGACTGAATGAGCAATCTCATCAAACTTTCAAACTCTATGAAGAACGGTTGATTGCAAATAAACAGCGCATCAAAACCGGTGAAGTAACGGTTGGTAAACACATTGAAACAGATACTGCAAGTGTTACAGTACCTATTCAAAAAGAACGAGTTGTAATTGAGCGAGTTCTGCCAACAGAAGCAGGAAAAGTTGTAGATACCAATGAACTTAGGTTTCAAGAAGGTGAAGTTGCACGCATAGAAGTTTATGAAGAAACGCCTGATATACGCAAAGAAGCCTTTGTGCGAGAAGAAGTACGAGTCAAGAAAGTCGTAGAAAGAGATACAGTCGAAGCACAAGACACCATTCGTCGAGAAGAGTTAGATGTTGATACTGCGGGTAATTTACATGTGAATGAACATGGCAGTACCACACATGAAACTATTTAAGGGGATTGGATTTTTTAAAAGTTGTAGAGATGCCGGATGTTAGCGTAACGGAATATTTGTGCTAGCGTCTCGTAGAGAAGGCCAGATCAATTTGTATTCTCTACAGTATTTAATTACAAGAAAAATTCCTCACTCCTTAATATCTGTCTGGTGAAAATTTGTGGTGTTTATATCCCCAACTTTTTTAAAAGTTGGGGATATAACTTTTAAAGTATTATTCAATTAGGGCTGCTTTTATCTGCCATCAAGAAAAATAACTATAACTTTTGGTTATTTAACTATTGAAATATTTCATTCGACAGAAGGATGTAAGCAAGTAAAGAAATACTTATCATAATTACTATGAATTGAAAAGAAAAATATTGAGGTTAAATAATAATGGTACTCTACAAATTAGAAGATTTTGAGCCTAACTATCGTGATGCATTTGAAGGCCATGATATTAGCGGACTTGGGGTTTATACACAAGGAACTGATGAAAAAATTGGCACTGTTAGCGATGTTTTAGTTGACGAAGAAGGTCATTTTCGCTATCTAGTTGTTGACTTAGGCTTCTGGATTTTTGGTAAAAAAGTATTACTACCAATTGGTCGTGCCCGTATCGACTATAGCGTTGATCGCGTCTACACAATTGGCTTGACTAGAGAGCAAGCAGAAGATTTACCTGAGTTTAATGAGCGTCAAACCCTTGATTACGACTATGAGGAACGGGTGCGTGGTGTATATCGCCAACCCACTGATTATGCTGCTCCTGTAGATGCTTCCGCACCATTAGATTCTGTAGCTCCATTGGGTACAACACCCACTTACGCCCGTGATGACTATAGTTACGAACGTGAGCCTTCTTTATTTGGGTTAAATGAGCAAGATCATCAAACTCTGAGATTGTATGAAGAACGGCTGATTGCCAGCAAACATCGCCAAAAAACTGGAGAAGTATCCATTGGCAAGCGTGTTGAAACTGAGACTGCACGGGTTGCAGTGCCAATAGAAAGAGAGCGAGTTGTGATTGAACGTGTAACTCCAGCAGATGCAGGTACTGCCGTTTCTGGACGCGAAGCAGATTTCCGTGAAGGCGAAGTTGCTCGTCTAGAAATCCACGAAGAAACTCCTGATGTTCGTAAAGAAGCATTTTTGCGTGAAGAAGTCAGAGTTAGAAAAGTGGTAGATCAAGACACAGTTGAAACGCAAGAAACTGTGCGTCGTGAAGAGCTTGATGTGAATTCTGGTAATTTTCCCATCGAAGAACGCTAACCAAATATAGTCATTAGTTAATAGCTAATGACTAATAATTAATTCGACAAAGTACAGGTAAAGCTGTTGAATTGGCTTTACCTGTGCTTCCAATAGCTTTGGATGAGTAATACATTTAATTTAGCTAAGTAAAAAGCAGTTCATAAACTTTGCATATTATGAATAGCCAACCGATGACAAAAAACATTGGACAGGCAAACGGTAATTCTGGCACTAACACCTCAATCACCTCAATAGCAGATTTGAAAAAGAAGGTGAAGAATTTTGCTGTGTTCGATAACCAAGGTCAGCTAGTAGGAGTCGTTCATGATTTAATTGTGGATGCTAATAGGCGGTTAAACCTAGTTATATCAAACCAGGTCAATCAACAAACTCTAGAATATGGCGAGCAGTTAGCTGATAAACATCCTTCTTTATTTCGATTGCAGAGCCAGAGAATCAAAAAAATCGACAAGCCGACTAAATCTGTTTTCATAGACTTCAACAAATCAGAAATCGAATATATGCCTGAATATTCAGAAGCAGAAAAAACCGGCGATGTCTACGAGGGCCTAAGCCTAGGCAACTCAACGGAGCAATTGGTTAATAATCAAACTAGAAGTAACGCAGTTGAACCAGCAAATTTAGAAGAGGTCAGCGAAGAACAGATTATTCGTCTACTAGAAGAACGGCTAGTTGTCGAAAGCAGTAAGCGAAAAGTTGGTGAGGTTATTGTTCGCAAAGTCATCGAAACCCAAATGATCCAAGTTCCTGTCCGGCGTGAAAAGCTGATTGTGGAACAAATTAGCCCAGAACACAAACAACTCGCAGAAATTGATTTAGGTCAAGAGGAAATTGCTAATGTTGACTTGACCCACGTAGAAAGACTTGAAGGTACATATTTTGAAAGCGGTTTAACAATAAGCGGCGAATTTAACTCGCCGAAAACTGCTAGTTTATTGTTGAATGCGATCGCACTAGAGCAAAATCACGGCTGCAATCGAGTGCGTGTTACCATTGCTGTTGAAGATGAGTCACATAAGAATAAATACCAGGAGTGGTTTGATCGCTGTTCGAAAGATCAATCACTCAAGCCGTAAAAATAAGTTTCTAGCAGATAAATTAGTAGGATGGGCAATGCTCATCCTATTTTTTTGCTGATTTAATCACTTCAGCTCAGAGAGTGTCAAAATACTAAGCAGTTGCCGTTCTTTTGGCTACTTGCAATGAAATTTCGACTGAAGAGACTTTCACGGAAGAGACAACAGCGTCTGATTTCACCTATTCAGATTCAAGTTCGAGACGGAAAATTTGAGATTATGGGTATGGGTCTATGGCATTCTTACTGGCGCGATCCCTACCATTTGCTGTTAACGATTCCCTGGGCTGGCTTTCTACTGCTGATTTGTACTTTCTATATAACTATCAATGCTCTATTTGCCCTAGCTTACTTGATAGGAGGAGATTGTATTGCTAACGCCCGACCAGGCTCTTTTCTAGATGTCTTTTTCTTTAGCGTGCAAACCCTAGCATCCATCGGCTATGGGGCGATGTATCCCAAAACAACTTACGCCAACATTATTGTCACCATTGAAGCAATGATCGGTTTGGTGGGAATTGCTGTGATGACGGGGCTAGCTTTTGCTCGATTCTCTCGACCTACAGCTAGGGTGCTTTTTAGTCGTGTTGCTGTAATTACACCTCATGATGCAATGCCAACTCTCATATTTCGCACCGCTAATCAGCGTCGCAATATGATTTTAGAGGCGCAGATGCGAGTCTACTTAATGCGCGACGAAATAACTCTAGAAGGGCAATTTATACGTCGGTTCTACGATCTCAAACTCTTAAGGAACCAAACACCTAGCTTCACCTTAAGCTGGTCAGTGATGCATGTCATTGATGAGTTTAGCCCTCTATATGGGATGACACCAGAATCCTTAATCCAGACAAATACTATCTTAATTGTCTCTTTGAGTGGCATTGATGAAACGGTTGCACAGGTAGTCCATGCCCGTCATAGTTATGCTGCTAATGAAATTTTGTGGAATAATCAATTTGCCGATATCTTCTACCACGCACCTGATGGACATCGCTACATTGATTACAACCGCTTTCACGATGTTTTACCTTTAGATGAAATGCTTTAAATGTCTGAAACTTACTCGGAAGTCTGATTGTCAGAGGATTGTAAGGCTTTAACGACGACTCGACCATTTT
Source organism: Nostoc sp. LEGE 12447 (assembly GCF_015206985.1). Taxonomy (NCBI): domain Bacteria; kingdom Bacillati; phylum Cyanobacteriota; class Cyanophyceae; order Nostocales; family Nostocaceae; genus Nostoc; species Nostoc sp. LEGE 12447. The sequence goes on from NZ_JADEXT010000049.1 coordinate 14,830, forward strand.
CAACTACAGTGCAATTTTTAACCATACTTTTGCTGTGGTTAACTGGTAAATCCTGACACTTGTTCTGGTGAGAAATATTTTGCTCCTGTTGTTGGTTGAGGACGACAACACAACAGGCGGAGGGGGAAAAGGACATATAAAGTATTTTGATCTCTATATCTATTATCGCGCTACTGATGATGTTTGGCTGAAAAATTTGCTACCCATTCTGTTTTGATTAAATCAATTAAATATGGCTCCAATAAAAAAGCGCCCTCCATCACTGGAGGGCGCTTTTTATTTAGCTAATCTTCAGAATTAACCGTTGATAGCAGGAGCAGTCATTGCTACAGGAGTAATTTCACCAGCAGCTAAGTCTAGGGGGAAGTTGTGAGCGTTACGCTCGTGCATTACTTCCATACCCAAGTTAGCGCGGTTGATTACATCTGCCCAGGTGCTGATAACGCGACCTTGAGAGTCAATAATTGATTGGTTAAAGTTGAAACCGTTCAGGTTGAACGCCATCGTGCTGATACCCAAAGCTGTGAACCAGATACCGACGACGGGCCAAGCTGCTAAGAAGAAGTGCAGTGAACGGCTGTTGTTGAAGGAAGCGTATTGGAAGATCAAACGACCGAAGTAACCGTGGGCTGCAACGATGTTGTAGGTTTCTTCTTCTTGACCGAATTTGTAACCGTAGTTAAGGGATTCGGTTTCGGTGGTTTCACGCACCAAGGAAGAAGTTACTAGAGAACCGTGCATTGCAGAGAACAAGGAACCGCCGAATACACCAGCCACACCTAACATGTGGAAGGGGTGCATCAAGATGTTGTGTTCTGCTTGGAACACGATCATGAAGTTGAAGGTTCCAGAGATACCCAAAGGCATACCATCGGAGAAAGAACCTTGACCGATTGGGTAGATCAAGAATACTGCGGTAGCAGAAGCCAAAGGTGCGCTGTAAGCTACGCAAATCCAAGGACGCATACCTAAGCGGTAAGAAAGTTCCCACTGACGACCCAGGTAGCAAGCGCAACCGATCAAGAAGTGGAAAACTACCAACTGGTAAGGGCCACCGTTGTACAACCACTCATCTAAGGAAGCAGCTTCCCAGATTGGGTAGAAGTGCAAGCCAATAGCGTTGGAGGAAGGAACAACTGCACCAGAGATGATGTTGTTTCCGTAGATCAAAGAACCTGCAACTGGCTCACGGATACCATCAATATCTACTGGAGGTGCTGCGATGAAGGCAATTACGAAGCAAGCAGTAGCAGCTAATAGGGTTGGGATCATCAGTACACCAAACCAACCAACATATATACGGTTGTCAGTGCTGGTAATCCACTCGCAAAAGCGATCCCAAACGTTAGCGCCAGAGCGCCGTTGTAAGGTTGTGGTCATTGTTTTATAAGTGCTATTTTTTGTTAAAAATGGAACAAGCAGATTCTCTTTTGCCTGTTGAATTACAGTCTACATGAAATTACTTGGACGCGATCTTTGGCTTAATATTCTGTAATAGAATTCTTTAACAAGAACGTCGAAATGTAAAGTTTTTCTACTAGGAATAATAGTGATAAAAGTAAGCGATTAAAGCTTTCTAAGCTCTTGCAAAATTAAACCGATCGCCTAGTTTATTCTCTTTACATTCCGTTACAAATAGCCAGGATAAATTGTAACGAAATAATAAGTTGTACATTGTCTTATGTTGCAGTTGATTGTTTCTAGAAACTTAGAAATCAAAGTAGATATAGGGCAAGCTGCCTTCAGGAGCTAATAACCAAACAGCGTAGAAACATAGAGGGACAAAGACAAGCTTAATGGGCCAGTTAAACTCTAACTTCAGCATCCGGTTAAAGGCATAGACTACAGCCATCAGAGCAGCTAAAGTTAGCAGTACCCAAGTGAGTTGGTATTGGCTAATATTTAAAGCATCCACATAGACCTTTTGAGCAAACTGGGCATCAGCAGGATAACGCCAAAGGTGTCGGATTACTAAAGAAGAGTCTGCGATATTTGGTAGGCGGAACCAAATCCAAGAGGTAAAAACCATCAGTTGGGTCAAAAACCAAGCAACGAAGATACCTAGAGGATTTTGCCAGAATTGCTCCAGATTTTCAAAGCGATCGCTCATAGCATCTGTAAGTCGATGAACCACCAAGGCTAACCCGTGGAATATGCCCCAAACTACATAACCCAAAGCAGCACCGTGCCAGATACCAGCGATTAGCATCACAGTAAATAAATTCCAGCAGGTGCGGACTAAACCCCGACGCGAACCACCCAAAGGAAAGTAGACATAGTTACGTAGCCAATCTCCGAGAGTGATATGCCAGCGCCGCCAAAATTCTCCAATACTGGTGCTGAAGTAGGGAAAGTCAAAATTTTCAGGTAGAACCAAGCCGAAAAGTAAGGCACTCCCACGGGCAATATCTACGTAACCGTTGAAATCTAGATATAACTGCAAACCGTAGGCAAATGTTGCTAACCAGAGATCGGTACTACCGGCCCGTTGTAAGTTACCAAAGCATAAATCGACAAAAATTCCCAGGTGGTCTGCAAAAATACCTTTTTTGACTGCACCTCTAGCAATTAACCACAGCCCTTCTGCTACTCTATCGGCACTGGGAAAGTCTAGCGTATTGAATTGATTTGCTAAGTTGTGGTAGCGCGTAATCGGGCCGGAAATCAGTTTGGCGAAGAATAATTTATAAGTGGCAAATTTAAGAAACTGATCGGTAGCAGGCGCACCACGATAGACATCTATTAAATAGGCAATACACTCAAAGGTGAAAAATGAAATTCCCAAAGGTGCAATCAATTTAAAAGAGCTATCTGGTGAGTTTGCTTGGATATTGAAAACAAACTTAAATAGAGGGGTTAGATACTTAAAAGCTAATAATAGTAAAACATTTAGAGCTATACCCAGCCACAAAACTTTTAGACGACGGCGATTCCAGTCACCTTGGGCAAATTGCCACTCTTCATTAGAAATTTGCCAATCAAGAGAATGTTTTCCTGGTGATGTATTTTTCCCAATCTCTAGCCCCAAACGAAAATTGATAAACGTCAATGCTAATAGCAATGGTATGTATTGGATATGCAAAGATGCGTAGAAAACCAAACTAGCAATTAGCAGCGTCCATAATCGTAATTTCTGTTGTGCTAAAGACCAGTAAATTCCTAAAACACTCAACAAGAAAAGACCATAGAAAATTGATATAAAGTTCATTTTTTAGTCATTTGTTATTTGTCAATTGTCATTTGTCATTGGGCAAAACAGTTCCAAGTGAAGAGTTAGGAGTTACGAATTCTCCCCCTGCCTCCCCATTCCCCATTCCCGATTCCCCTTGTCCCTACTTCACTGGCCAAGGAATCATCGGGTCATTAGCCAGCTTTTTGGAGACTTCGTATGCTCCAAAGCGGTTGAGGTGGCTGGGATCGGAGAAGTAGTCATGTGCTTTGGGCCACTTTTGGCTCAGATCCCGATAAATAAAGTTGGGATTAGTAGCTAGACGCAACATATATTGCTGAAATTGTTGCTCATATTGTCTACGCACTGGATCTAAATAATCTGCCGTGAGAGGCATATTGACAAACACTAAGGAAATTTTCTGAGACTGGGTAAACTGAAGCACTTCTTGAAGAGCAGCATCTTGCTGTCCTTCTACTTGGAAAAATTTATAGTCGTTGTCGTAATTTCCGGGAACTCTAGAATGTTTTTGATAGTATCTAGCAGGATTGAAGCGAATAGACAAAGGTAGAAAGCCATCAAAATCAACTGCTTGCTGGGAAGCACTCTCATCTGAAGTTCCGTCTGTTAGCTGTTTTTGTGATGCAACTGTCTGATTATGACCAAATATAAGCAATTGTTTTTGCAATAAGCCTTTAATTTGGTCGCGGTTTTGATAGCTAGCAGAAAGAGATGCTAGACCCTGATTTAAAGAATCATTGACAGCTTGATATGTGCTAATCTCCTGTTTTTCTTCTTTTACCTTCTCTTCTGGCGAACTTTCCTGATTTTCGGGCGATTCGCTACTATTTGCTATTTTGGGGTTTTTTTGAAATGCTTGCTTATAACCAGCTGATGCAGCAATGGATTTAAAGGTGATGTCTTCACGCCCACCATTGAAAGCACGGGCCCCATCCGCCCAAAGAATTATTTTAGGCAGTTCTGATGGTTCCAGCACGTGACGAAGCACAAAGTCTACAACTTGTGCAGTAGCACCGTTGATTCCAAAGTTAAACACGTCAATATTGGGATAGCCCTGAGTCGCTAAAGCTTTAGAAAGTTCTGCTGGGTCTACTCCTCTGAGGGCGCGGGAGGAGCCAATAATTAACACATCGGGCGGTGTACCAGTTCTCGCTAAACGCTGTTTATACAGTGCTAGCTGCTCATCTAACTGCCTGACATTGAAACTTGGCATCTGCGATCGCGCTGCTAAAAGAATAGCTGTTGCGGTTGCTTTTTGTTTCAATGGTGCGGCTGCCAAATTCTTTGCCGAAGTATCATCACTTTGAGTAAACTCAGAAGCATTAAATACAGAACTCTGATTTGCAGGAGATTTTGTTTTAGAAGTGCTGCTAAAAAATACCGGTTTCTCACTCTGAGTTTTTTCAGATGTTAAAGATGCCTTTTGTCCAGATGATGAAGGTAAGACACTGGCGACTTTTGGCAAACTCGGTTTAGTCTGTGCAGTAATTCGACCCAATACCCAATCAGTTTGGAGAGTCAGTAATAATCCCAATGTCCCCCAAACTAGAGCAATTTTAAGCCCTTGATCGTCAGGATTTTCTTCTGCTAACTGGTGGCTTTCGGTAAATAGCTGGCTTTTTAACAGGAACTTTTTCGCGGTTGCACTCGCCGTTGCTATCCAATCTCGCGCTACTTCTGTTACAAAACTTTGAACTTCTTCTGTTGTTAAGTCTGGGCGCAAAATTGGTTCACTAGTCTCAGAGGGTATTAAATCATCTACGTATTTAGAAGTGGCAGCGAATTCTGGTGTTGCTTCTGGTACTAAACGTTGGCGATGTTCAAGATCAACGCCATAGTGCCAAAAAGGTTCTTTATTCCCAGCCCGGCGACCGTATATACGTATTCCCATAATACCGGGAATTTTCAAATGGCGGATAAACTGCGTAATTTTACTTGCTACTTGTTGACGACCTGGACAAACAGGCGCATCACACATGATGTGCAGTAAATCATTTTTGTTCAGTAAGAGGACGCGAATTCCACCTGTCAATAAACGCCAATCTAGGTCAGGATTGAGTAAACGCTCCAGTAAAAATGTGATGGCTGGTTCATCGCCTGTATTAGCTAAATCTAGTGGTGATGTGGCAAAGGCGGGATAGGTTGTGGCGGGTAAAGCTAGCCAATCAATCCAAGTGGGTTGCTTGTCGCCTGCTTTTTGTCCGTAGATGGTGGCGGCGAGAATGCCTTGAGGTGCGATCGCTTCTAACTGGGGTACAATTGCCTCTAAGCACACTGCCTTGTCTGGGATTGGCGCAGTTCCTAAAGGATCAAAAGCTGGCGTACAAAAGATATGTAGAGTTGATTCTTTCAGAGAAGCTTGGACAGCAACTTTTAATCCTGACAATACTTCAGTTAATAGCCGAGCGATCGCTTGGATATCACCCCAACGCGCCCATTCTTTCAGCATTACCTCTGATGGGGTCAAATCGACACGCAGTAACCAATCAGGGGCAGTTTCGCCGCTCACCTGGGAAACAATTACGGCATCTTGGTAGCCGGAAAGCTTGAGATAACGCAACTTCTCTGCTATTGGTTCTGCAAGCAATGAAGCATCAGGGCTATAGCTCGACTGGCAAAATATCCACAGGCGGTTTTCTTCCGGCTGAGAGTTCTTTGGCTGATATGGCTTAATCTTTGCCTGTACCGATACACCTAACGTACTCAGAGTTTCGCTGAGATATCTAGCGATCGCCTCTGGGTTTCCTTGGCGTGCCAAACTTTCGTTAGAGACAATTAGCGCCCCACCCGACTGTTTTGATTTTTCCGAATCTGCGAGCAAGGCTTGCTCCACTTGCTCCAGATGCTTATCTATTTGATTCAAGTAAACCCGATGGCACCATTTGGGGCGCTGTTCCCCTTTTCTTCGGCCATAGACAAATACTTGATATATTGAGGTTTGTTCGCTGCTTGTGAGAATATCTAAGTTTGTTTGCTGTAATGCTTGCAGCAAATCAGACAAAGTACGCCAACGCTGCGGACATTCTGTACCTTCACAAAGAATATGAAGGTCATTTCCCCGTAACCGGACTTTCACCCCGAAAGTGTTAATCCCTGTGGCTTGGCTTACCCATTGCACTAAGGATTGCTGGCGATCTGGTAATACTGTTTTCATGGGAAGTTAACTTTACAGGAAGCGATGGTTGGGGGATAGTGCCTGCACTTGTAAACTAGAACCATAGGTCTATCACACTCTGACGTTTTTTTTTAACAATTTTGTTACCTTCGTAGCTTACAAAATCGGCCAAGATAGTCTTGTACAGGTTGTAAGTCTGACTAATATTGAGTTTTGCGTTTATTTTACTAATAGGGAGTCATAAATCAGAAGTTAGGAGTTAGGAGAGACGCGATTAATCGCATACAGGAGCCAGGAGTCAGAATAATTCTATATGACTGACTGATGACTTGTCCTTTAAAGCTAGACTTGCGTTTCATTGCGCTAACGCTCCTAATAGGTGAAATAACCAACAAGCTTATCTCATTTCAACTCCATCCCTCGATTGTTGGAGTTATCCTAATTCCTAACTCTTAACTCCTGTACAGACGTGATGAATCGCGTCTCTACGTCTCTACTCATATTCCCATAACCAAAAATTAGCAATGCCTCCTGCCAACCAAGAACCCTCAACTAACCCACCATCCCATCTCGATTTATTTACCATTCCCCAATCGTTCCTTCTACAAATAGGTACAGCGTCTATATTACTGCTGCTCATTACCGGAAAAACCACCGTAAGGGCACTAGAAAGCATAGGGGAAGCCAGTGAAGAATTGTTTCGAGGCGATCGCCTACCCATTCTCGACTTCCCAGAGGAGCGCGAAACTAATCAAACTTAGAAAATATACACCAAATAATTATTTGCTCAGGAATAACCCGATGAGCATTCAGTAGAAAACCTAGAAGCGTCAACAGTAATTAGCTTTACAAGATAGAGAATATGGGTTCCCTTTTATACTCTTCGTCTCAAACTGCGGATATATACCCGGTGTCGGAATTATTTTTGCGTCATCGTCTCCAGGTAGTGGAAGAATTGTGGGAGTCTGTTCTCCGGCAAGAATGCGGTCAAAACATGGTAGACCTGTTGCGGCAGTTGCGCGATTTGTGTTCGCCAGAAGGACAGGCAACAAATGACCAAGCATCCTCAGCCGTCAAATTAATTGAACAACTAAATATCAACGAAGCAATCCGCGCGGCTCGTGCTTTCGCTCTGTATTTTCAGCTGATTAACATCATAGAGCAGGAATACGAGCAAAGGCAGCAACTGAGTCGCTATGAGGCAGAAACAGAGCCTACAGATGCAGAAAGAGCATCTAATGTCAATTACTCGTCCAATCAAAGAGAAGATGATGCGCCTGTTAGCAAGGGAATAGCAGCAGAATTGCTGGCAAAGAATTATCTCGAAAAAGCGCAAGTGAAACCAAAAGGGACTTTCGCTGCTTTGTTTCCCTATTTATTCAAACAGAATGTACCACCCCAGCAGATTCAACGTCTCATTGCTCATCTGGATGTGCGCTTAGTTTTCACAGCGCACCCGACGGAAATTGTTCGTCATACCATCCGGGATAAGCAGCGACAGGTGGTACAACTCTTGCAAAAACTGGATACCTTAGAAAACCATGCTGGTGGTACAGGTGGCGGATATGCTTGGGAAGCAGCAGATGTCCGCGAACAATTGCTTGAAGAAATTCGCCTCTGGTGGCGCACCGACGAACTTCACCAGTTCAAACCGACTGTGCTAGATGAAGTAGATTATGCCCTACACTACTTCCAAGAAGTTTTATTTGATGGCATTCCTCAACTTTATAAACGTTTTAAACATACACTATCCAATACCTTTCCTTGGCTAGAACCCCCAAGTAAAAACTTTTGCTCTTTTGGTTCTTGGGTAGGCTCAGACAGGGATGGGAATCCGTCAGTTACACCAGAAGTCACCTGGCAAACAGCTTGTTATCAGCGCAAAATGGTACTGGGGAGATATATTCAGTCAGTGAAAAATCTGATTGAATTGTTGAGTGTGTCGATGCACTGGAGTGATGTCTTACCAGATTTGCTGGAATCTCTAGAGTTAGATCAGTCCCAGTTGAGTGAGGTATATGATGCACTGGCGCTGCGTTATCGGCAAGAACCCTATCGGCTGAAACTCGCTTATGTATTAAAACGGCTAGAAAATACTCGCGATCGCAATCTAGCTTTGTACAATCGGGAAACGCCAAAAAATCAAGATAGTCCCCTGTATCGTTCGGGAGACGATTTTTTAGCTGAACTGCGGATGATTCAGCGTAACTTGACAGAAACAGGTTTAAGCTGTCGAGATTTAGAAAATCTTATCTGTCAGGTAGAAATTTTTGGTTTTAACTTGACACAGCTAGATATCCGTCAAGAATCATCCCGCCACGCTGATGCGCTGAATGAGATTCTACAATACCTGCAAATATTACCTCAACCTTACAACGAACTATCTGAGGAGCAAAGAGTAGCTTGGCTCACAGGAGAACTGCAAACCCGCCGGCCGTTAATTCCAGCAGAATTGCCATTTTCTGAAAAAACCAACGATGTAATTGAAACTTTTCGCGTCGTGCGATCGCTCCAACAAGAATTTGGTCTAAATATTTGCCAAACTTACATTATCAGCATGTGCCGCGACGTGAGCGACGTGCTAGAAGTACTACTGTTAGCCAAAGAAGCCAGACTTTTTGACCCCGCCTTAGCCGTGGGAACCATTCAAGTTGTCCCCTTATTTGAGACAGTAGAAGACTTACAACGCTCCAGAAGCGTCATGCGGAAACTGTTTGAACTCCCGTTATATCGCGCTTTGTTAGGCGGCGGCTACGAACAGGCAAAAGCAGAAGATACCGATGAAAATTCATCCTCCCTTGCCCCCCCTGCCTTTCCTACCTCCCCCTCCCCCCTCACCCCTAACTTGCAAGAAGTGATGCTGGGGTATTCTGACAGCAATAAAGACTCTGGTTTTTTAAGCAGCAACTGGGAGATTCATAAAGCCCAAAAATCACTGCAACAAATAGCAGAAGAATACGATCTAAATTTGCGGATTTTCCACGGACGCGGCGGTTCTGTAGGGCGAGGTGGTGGCCCTGCTTACGAGGCAATTTTGGCTCAACCGGGTCATAGTATCAATGGGCGAATCAAGATTACCGAACAAGGAGAAGTTTTGGCTTCTAAATACTCCTTGTTGGACTTGGCTTTGTACCACATGGAAACCATCACCACTGCTGTGATTCAAGCGAGTCTACTGCGGACAGGGTTTGATGATATTGAACCCTGGAATGAGATTATGGAAGAATTAGCAGCGCGATCGCGGCAACATTATCGGGCTTTAATTTACGAACAGCCTGATTTTGTTGACTTTTTCCACCAAGTAACCCCCATTGAAGAAATTAGCCAGCTACAAATTAGTTCTCGTCCAGCCCGTCGCCCATCTGGTAAGAAAGATTTAAGCAGTCTGCGAGCTATTCCTTGGGTATTTAGCTGGACGCAAACCCGCTTTTTGCTTCCTTCCTGGTACGGTGTTGGCACAGCTTTACAAGAGTTTTTGAACGCAGAACCAGAAGAACACTTGAAATTAATGCGCTACTTTTACGTTAAGTGGCCCTTTTTCAAGATGGTGATTTCTAAAGCCGAGATGACTTTGGCAAAAGTAGATATGCAAATGGCACATCACTACGTTCAAGAATTGTCACAATCAGAAGACCAAGTTCGTTTTGCCAAGGTTTTTGACCAAATTGCCAGCGAGTTCTATCTCACAAGAGATTTGGTGTTAAAAATCACCGATCACAATCAACTGTTAGATGGCGATCCTGTCTTGCAACGATCTGTGCAGTTACGCAATGGCACAATTGTCCCCTTGGGATTTATCCAAGTTTCCCTGCTCAAGCGCCTACGCCAGTCTATGAATACTAATGCCACTTCTGGAGTCATCCATTCTCGTTACAGCAAAGGCGAGTTACTGCGAGGTGCATTGTTAACTATTAATGGAATTGCAGCCGGAATGAGAAATACAGGTTGATTGGGAATGGGAAATGGGGAATGGGGAATGGGAATAAGGAACTAATGACCAATGACCAATGACTAATGACAAAAAACAGGATTTTAATTTGCACTTTTTTGGCGCTATTATCAGGTTTTTTTGGTGCTTACACTAGTGGGCAAATCACCATAATGCTGCATAGCCAAAAATGTCAAAACCAATCTTGGGGTTTCCAGGTGATGTGCAACGCTTGGATGACACCAGGAGCAATATGGCAAGGTAGCACAACAGGACTATGGACAGGAACGATTTTAGGAGCGTTTGTTGGGGGTTTGATAACGCGACAAGCTCGTGATTAATCTGTTGACTACTCAATTAAACGTGAGTTAGACGAACCTCTCCCTGCTTTGAACTAAAGTTCAAGTCTTCCCTCTCCGAATCGGAGAGGGAAGGTTTTGCCTAGTAAAACCAGGGAGCAATACTTTTTGGATAAACTCAATAATCTCTCTTTTGATATGGGGAAAGGTTACTGGGGTTGGGTAAAAGTAAATTCAAGCCCTTTTCCCCTTCCCCTTTCCCCCTTAACCAAAAAGTATTGAACCAGGGAGAGGTTTTTTGATTCAGACAATTGCAATTAACCCTCAGCAGGAGAAAGGTGTCAGCAAGGCTGGTAAAATCTACCCATAGCAAAGAAGAGCAAATCAAATCACTATGCCTACCGAAACTAACCCAGGGAATCAAACTACCACGGGTGCTGATGCTATTGATGAAGCGATCGCACAGGGAATTGATTTTGATGGTTCTCCCATTCCGCCTGCCAAATTAGAACTTTATGGTAAAGTCATGGCGCTAGAAGGCAATAGACAGCGCAGTGGCGTATCTAATACTATGCGATCGCGCATTGTGCGAATTGGTGCAAAACACATTCCCAAAGCAGAACTTGACCAATTACTTGTAGATGCTGGTTTCGCACCCCTAAAAGAAAAAGAAATTGCCTTTTTTTATAGCGGTAAATAAATATAGCCAGGGCACATAAAATTTACGTCTACACAAACTCTCCTCCGCCTCCGCAAACTAAGAGAAAATTAAGGTTTTGTTTTAATCCACGGAGGTGGGTTTAGTCTGTGTAGACGAGGTTTCTAACCGCTCGTTTAACGTTAAATTGATTGCCGATTTTTAAATATCAGTTTATCAGTAGAGTCAATCCAAAATCCAAAATCTAAAATCTATTTACCTCACACCTCCCAAATTGCCATCGATATTTTGGCTTCTTGAATGTTTTCCTAATCTCGTCAAAAAGTGTATCTTCAGCAAGATATTGTCAATTTTCCCTTGCGTTTGAATTGGCACACAGTTATATCTACTTAAGTAACAGCTGAAACACTTGGAGAACACATGTCAGGAACTATGCCAAATTCAGAAATGTTATGTCGAGTTCTCGGCAGTACAGGAGAGAAAGTTTCTGCGATTGGATTGGGTGGTTGGCACATCGGCTTGAAACACGTTGATGAACAACTGGGTATCCGAATAGTGAGAACAGCGATTGATCGCGGCATCACCTTTATGGATAACAGTTGGGATTACAACGGTGGAATCAGCGAGATTCGTATGGGAAAAGCGCTGCGCGATCGCTACCGCGATAAAGTTTTCCTGATGACGAAAATCGATGGACGCTCAAAAAAAGCAGCAGCACAGCAGCTAGACGAATCACTCCAACGCCTGCAAGTTGATTGCATCGATCTCGTGCAGCACCACGAAATCCTTCGGTACGAAGACCCAAATCGAATTTTTGACGAAGAAGGGGCAAATGCTGCCTTAATTGAGGCAAAAGCAACTGGCAAACTCCGATACATTGGTTTCACTGGACACAAAGATCCATACGTTCATCTGCATACATTGGAAGTTGCAGCCACTTACGGGTTTAAATTTGATACAGTGCAAATGCCGCTCAATGTAATGGATGCCCACTATCGGAGCTTTGCGAAGCTGGTTGTGCCTGAACTGGTAAAACAAAACATCGGCATTCTGGGAATGAAAAGCATGGCAAACGGTATTCTTCTACGGTCAAATACTGTAACGCCAATTGAGTGTTTACACTATGCTTTGAATCTGCCCACATCGGTTGTGATTACCGGAATTGACAGTATGGAGATTCTAGAGCAAGCTTTTGAAGCAGTGCGGACTTTCCAGCCAATGAACGACGAGCAAGTGCAATCGCTCTTAGCAAAAACAGCAGAAGCAGGAGCGCGTGGCGAGTTTGAGCCTTTCAAAACTTCATCAATCTTTGATAGCACTGCCCAAAACCCAGATTGGCTAGGAGAGGAACCACAGCGCCTCCAGCAATTGATGTCAGCGTGATGCTTTTTTAAAACTTTTTAGACTGTAATTGCGATCGCAAACTTTTGCCCAAGCGCGATCGCCCATATCTAAAATCTGTGTTTGATTAGCAGCAAAAAAATCTTTATTCAAAATTCAATCTATCAAAATAGTGAATTCTTTTCATAACTAATGATGTAAGAACTTCTATCTAGGGATCGATATGGTGAATCAGCTAAATAAAGTAGATTTAGTATACTAAATCACATGAGATTGTATTGTATGAAATCGAATTATTTTACAAAACAGCTTTCCACCGTAAAACGCTGGATGGCTACCACACTGTTTTGTATGTTAGCGATCGCTTTCGTTTGGCAAGGTGCATTTTTCTCAAACACTTCAGCAATGGCTGATCCTGCTGGAACCTTGATCGCATCAAAAGACGCAGGCGATAAAGTTCAAGAAAAAACCAGTAAAGATGCTGGACGAGCTAAAAATTTCATCGACGATACGGCAGATAAAGTTAAGGATGCTGCCAAGAGTAATGCCAATAAAGTTGACCAAGCAACAGACGGTGGTAGTTTTGCTGAACGCAAAGCAAAAAGAGATGCGGCTACAATTCAGAAAAGAGCAAACGAAGATGCATCTCGGACTAAAGAAGCAGTAGACAACACAAAGAATGTTGTTGAGCGCACTGTTGATAATATCAAGGATGCTTTTGGCAAATAGTAATCCTATTTGATAAATGCTTAGATCCCCGACTTCTTTGAGAAGTCGGGGATCTTTTTTTTTGTTTACAAAGATTATTTCACCTAGATAAACTAGCGATCGCAGATAAAATTAGCTGCTATAGAACTTATATTTGATTTTTGAAAAAACTCCGTCCGTATAACTTAAAAAGCCTTTTTTACCTATTGCCTCTTGCCTGCCTATCGCACTGCGCTTCGCGCACCACGCAAGTAAGTATGGCTATGCCAACAGATTCCTATATTACTGAACAAGAAAAAAATAATTGTTAAATGTTTGCTAGCAATTAGACTGATCGTATATCTGGAAAACAAGATATTTAACTTTCTTTTTTAATCCCTTAAAAAGGCAAAAGCAAGCGAACGATTTAAGGAATTTCCGCAATACACTTTTGAAAGCTTGACTTTCTATACAAACCATATAGTCTATTTAAGTGGCATTACTTATTGACAAATGTGCTACGGCTTTATGTAATTGCAACCTAATTTTGACAATTTGTTAATGGTTAACAAATTTTCCACCATTATTAATTACGAAGTTATACTTTCCGCTACAACTTAGTAACAATGTAAGAGTGTGATTATGTGGACAACCCTACCGTGGGAAAATCAAAATACTGAAAAAGTGAAATTAGAGAGGAAAACACTATAATATGCACTTGAGCGAAATCACCCATCCTAATCAGTTGCACGGTTTATCTGTTCGCCAACTGCAACAGATTGCCCGTCAGATTCGAGATAAGCATCTCCAAACCGTAGCAGTTAATGGTGGACACTTGGGGCCAGGATTGGGTGTTGTAGAATTAACACTAGGACTTTACCAGACACTGGATTTAGATCGGGATAAAGTGATTTGGGATGTAGGACACCAAGCTTATCCCCACAAACTGCTTACAGGACGTTACGATCGCTTCCACACCCTCAGACAAAAGGACGGAGTTGCAGGTTATCTCAAACTCTGCGAAAACAAATTTGATCACTTTGGGGCTGGACATGCTTCTACAAGTATTTCAGCAGCATTAGGCATGGCTTTAGCGCGAGACTTGAAAGGCGAAAAATTTAAAGCCGTCGCTGTTATTGGGGATGGGGCACTGACTGGAGGTATGGCATTAGAAGCTATCAACCATGCGGGACACATGCCGAAAACTAACCTGTTGGTTGTTCTCAACGACAACGACATGTCTATATCTCGCAACGTCGGCGCGATTCCCCGCTATCTCAACAAAATGCGCCTCAGCCAACCGGTGCAATTTATTAAAGATAATCTTGAGGAACAATTTAAGCAAATTCCCTTCGTGGGTGAATCTCTGTCTCCCGAACTAGGACGCATCAAAGAAGGTATGAAACGTTTGGCTGTTCCCAAGGTAGGGGCAGTGTTTGAAGAACTTGGCTTTACCTACATTGGGCCAGTAGATGGGCATAATCTCGAAGAATTGATTGCCACCTTCCAACAGGCACATCAGATACAAGGCCCTGTTTTAGTACATGTGGCAACAGTGAAAGGCAAAGGCTATGAAATTGCTGAACTAGATCAAGTTGGCTACCACGCCCAAAGCCCCTTTAACGTTGCAACTGGCAAAGCTATTCCTTCTAATAAACCCAAACCCCCAGCTTATGCCAAAGTCTTTTCTCACACTCTAGTAAAACTTGCCGAACAAAACCCCAAAATCGTTGGGATTACTGCGGCTATGGCAACGGGAACAGGCTTAGATAAACTTCAAGCCAAACTGCCCAATCAATATGTTGATGTTGGCATTGCTGAACAACACGCAATCACCCTAGCAGCAGGACTTGCAACTCAAGGAATGCGCCCCGTAGCTGCCATTTATTCTACCTTCCTACAACGCGCTTATGACCAGATAATTCACGATGTCTGCATCCAAAATCTGCCAGTATTCTTCTGCTTAGATAGGGCAGGAATTGTTGGATCTGATGGCCCCACCCACCAAGGTATGTATGACATCGCTTATCTGCGTTGTATCCCCAACATCGTCATCATGGCACCCAAAGATGAAGCAGAACTGCAACGCATGGTAGTAACTGGTGTTGAACATACCAGTGGCCCCATCGCTATGCGCTACCCTCGTGGCAATGGCTACGGCGTTCCCCTGATGGAGGAAGGTTGGGAACCTTTGGAAATCGGCAAAGGCGAAATTCTCCGCACTGGCGATGACGTGTTAATCGTTGCTTATGGCACAATGGTTTATCCAGGGATGCAAGCTGCCGAAATTCTCAGCGAACATGGGATTGAGGCAACTGTGATCAATGCGCGTTTCGTTAAGCCTTTGGATACCGAGTTGATTTTGCCTTTAGCTAAGAAAATCGGCCGCGTCATCACCTTAGAAGAAGGGTGTGTGATGGGTGGCTTTGGTTCTGCGATCGCTGAAGCTTTAATGGATGCAGATATTCTAGTTCCCGTCAAGCGATTCGGTGTACCAGATGTGTTAGTAGATCATGCTGAACCCAATGAATCTAAAACAGAACTAGGTTTAACTAGTCATCAAATAGCAGAAAGAGTTTTGCAAGCTTTCTTTAAGCAGCAAGTATCTGCTGTTGTTTAGTTAATTCTTTGTAAAATAAATCGCCCACACCTGAGTCACAAGTGTGGGCGATCGCTAGATAAAATTTAGGAAATGACAAAACATAAAGTATGTAGCTCAGACAGTTGGTTCCTGGTATTTAACCCCTCGTTTTTGATGACGGTCATTAGCAACAATAGGATAAACAATGCTACGTAACCGATTAATCGCACCGACAGGACGATGCACTGCTAGACCATTCCCAGGAGAAAAACTGAGATTTTCTCCAAAATCATTTTCTTGGGGAGAATTAACCTTTTGATGCTTAATTGTTAGGCGGCCAACTGTAAAGAAGGGTGATTCTTCTTCATTCCAAACAATGGTTGTATCATCAATAGACATCTCTGGGCTGGTTTGAAATTGGATTTGAAAGTCCCAATAGTACTCAGCATCAGGCTTTGCTAAAGCTTGAATGATATCCTCTCGGTAGTAGTTGTCCTCTGAACCTGATGCTTTGGCTTTTCTTAGCTCACTTTCTGATCTCGACTCAACAGGAAGTTGTTGATGAGGTATTTGACTGGAAACCGGAGTAAATCCATATTTAATTACAGCTGGATATTCCACAGGAACTCGACCTGGTTGGGATGGGTCAAAACCAGATTTGAGTCCTACAGAAAACGCTGAAGCACTCCAATAGCGTTCTTTAAGTAAACTCTTGGGAAAACGTTTGAAACTAGTTTGTAAAAGAGTGGATTCGTAGGGATGCAACTTTAGCCAAAAAAGCACCAACAGCTTAAAAAGCGGAAACAGACCTGCTCGATAAACCGTCAAAAAAAAGCTGTGGAAGTCTTTGATGGTTCTAACAAAGAAGAATTCGGTATTGTGGGTAATAATATCTTGAGTTTTTAACTCGTGACTTTGCGATAGTCGTTCTCCTTCTACGCCGATCACTTTTACGGCCATGGAGCGCGTATCTCCTTCATAGTCATTCTTGACTGAAAACGCACCATTGGCAAATCGTAACCAAACTGGATATTGTTTTGGTGTGGCAAATAAACCTTGTTTGAGGGAAATGGCAGAAAGTTCCGCTTCAGATAATGAGGTGCGTTTGCTCAATTCCTGCTTAATTGCTGCTTCATCAAAGTCAAAGATTTCTAGAGTTCCTTGAACAGCGGCGTGGGTTTTAGAATGTGTATCTCTCTTTGCAGTTTTTTTCTTCTTACCTCCGTAAAGGTTTTCCATGTTCTTTTTGACTAACTCACTCATGAGATCGCAATATTTGAGTTCGTCTTTTTCGGGATATTCAGTAAAAAGCTTCATTTTTTTTACAGGTAGATTTGATAATTTTGCGATCGCTAATTTGCGAAAGCGATCGCACTCAAAGCTGATGTAGAATCTTACAATCTCTTTAAAGGTCAAAAGTAACTTTGTACTTCTTACCTGATGGAGGAACGTTGCGATTCACTAAATCTGATACAGTCTTGGTATTTTGAAGAATTTCCCAACCTACAGGAGAAAAAGTTTCTTTGTTGAAGATATTGGGTGATAGTAAAGGATTGGTTAGCGCCTGAGAGAAGGCATCAATCCCAATTAAGCGTGCTACTAAAGCAGGGATAGTTGAATTCTCGCGCCCATCTTCGGCATAAAGCCCCACAAAGAACTCAATCTTATCAACATGACCATATAATTCTTTGAGTTTTTGTTGAGCAAATTCATTGCCAGTAACTTGCTCAAATCTGGTCACTCTGGGGAAACCACACAATTCCCGATAATCGTTGTAGCTTGCCAATTGCAGTTGTCGTCCCAGTCTGATTGAGGGTAACTCGGTTAATTCCACCAATATATCAGGGGTATTAAATAAACCAATTTTTGTACCTGGTTGAGAGCAAGTTTCTTCCATCAATGCCCCTAAACCTTGGTCAATAAACATCTTATTGTTCCAAAGAGATGCAGCAATATGAGTTGGTTTACCGTTATAGTTAAATGTTTCTGGAATCGCACTATGCCAGCGATAAACAAAGTCAAACTCAATTGCCATATAGTTGGGACGATGCCAACTTTCCTTTGTAAAAGCTTCTGGATCGGCAAACAACTTAAAGTGATAAGGAGTTATATGGTTAATGTACTCTTCCATAATGATTTTTAGAATCATCGCCATGAGAATATTTCTCGATGTTTGGAAGAGGCGTTCATCATCCCAATCTGGATAATTGCGTGCTAATTCATCACAAAGACGATTATGTTCGCGGAGACATAGAGTGTTGAGCATTACATAGCCAATTTGTACGTTTGCTCGTTCTACTCCCATCGCAAACATATATTGTTTTTTGTCTACGTGCTGTCTTTTTTCATCATTAATGGGTTCATAAAGTCCCTCAAATTCAGGTTTAACCTTATCCTGTGCTGGATCGGCATAATAGAATAAAGGATATTCTTCTTCTACACCATCTTGGCGTTTGAGTTTCTGAGTCTTTAATTTACCTCCTTGAAAACTTCTTAAAAGATGTGTTTGTTTTCTGGTTAAACCATAAACATTACACAAATCAATTTCATGGTTGGAAGTATTTTTTAGTTTATTGTAGTGATTAAGGCGAAGAAAGCTATCTGTAAACCACTGCACCCAATAGGGAAACAGCATAGTTGATTTGCCAGAATAAATAGTTTTACCGTCTCTTTTACGGAATAAAATAGCTAAGTCTTCAACTTTGGGTAGATTACCCTCAGCGTTTAACTTGGGATCGGGTGGTAGATGCCTTCCTGTATAAGTGCGATCGTTGAGAGATTCCCAGGAAGTATAAGTATCAGTTTTCTTAGGAATATTAGTATCAGGAATATGCTCATCCAGAGTCATCATGCTGTAGGGATTAGGACGAGTTGGAATTTTATAGATGAGACTGTTAAGCAGAGTTTTATTAACTTTACGTGCAATAGATTTGTTACTTTGGAGAAGTTTCCAAATCGGCTTAAAGTTTGTTAAAACTAATGTTTGAAGTTTGTTACCTAACCCGTCTTTGGATGTATCTCTTTTTCCAGCCATAATTATTTCTTCCTTCTGTTTTCCAATTCTGTATTCGATGCAGTCTAAATTTATCTACTTTGATTACTCAAATTAATTCGACTTATTTCAGCTTGGAAATAATCTTTTGTAGATTTTTAGGTCGATAGTCTTTGCGATTTTTCAAACGGTTAATTGTGCTTTCATGAAGGTCTTCAATGACATCGCTGACCTCACGAAACTTGATTCCTGCTAATTTAAAGAATCCAGCGTCGTTTTTAAAGTTACATTCATAATTGGGGTTAATACCTGTAGGAATCACACTTGTATCGAAGTCAAGCCCCAATTGCATCTCACCAATGGAATCAATCATCCACTGTAAGGCAGCATCTGATAACCCACTATGTTCTTCAGTTCCACCACCAACGCAGCCGTGTCCACCAGGGAACCACTTTTGAATCACTCTTTGATTTTCAGCATCAGGATGCTTTTTCATGGGCGTGACATCAAAGACTTCACGAATTTCGTCTATCGCCACCGCGTGCAAGGCATTCTGAACACATTTGTTTAAAGTAGTGTCATGGAATCTGTAACGCTTATTCAGTTGCTCGTTCAACTTGCTGAAAGCGGGTATCCCAGGAATACCAAGGGCCCCAACGGTGTCAAAACAACCTAGCAAGGAGATAGGAACGCGATCGCCGTAAGCTTGACGGTATTCCACAGCTTCCTGATCTTTTGGTTTAACACCTCGTTTACGGTAAAGCTCATAAGCTTCATGGGCTTTGGTGACATGGGGACGGTCTAGAAGACCGGAGCAATAGATCATCCCCGCTAGACTTCTAACTGTGTAAGCACCACGACTGAAACCGAACAGATAGATTTCGTCACCAGGAACATAGTTGAGGCTCAGAAATCGGTAGCCATCTTCTATATTTCTATCGATTCCTAGTCCGGTAGCTCCCCCTAAAACCTTTTGACCCTCGGCTCCAACCCCCTCGTCATAAAATACGATTTGTGCAACCCCGTCACTAGCCATCGGTTTTACCGATTGAGCTAACTTAACCACATTGCTAGGGTAAGCACTTGTTAATTGTTGCCAGGTTCCATCACAGCAAATAACAAGACGTTTCATAGTTTTATTTCAAATCCTTTGAGGAATTAGATCAACTTTTTATTAAAATGTGACTTTTGCATAAAGTTAGGGCAAAAGCATTTTTGATATTAACTATATATTTAGTTTTTTAAATGCTTTAGCGAAATATACTCTCACTTTTATAATGAGAATGCAAGGACAGTTAAGACAGTTAAGGAAGAAATTAATTAAATAAATATTAAGTAATTATCTATGCAGCAAAATCATCAAAAAACTAAAAATATTTAATAATTGAATTTTAGTTTTTAAAATGAAATCATCAAGGTGCATTAAAGTAAAAAATATTGCTTAAGTAATTCGGCGAGAAAATTCAATGTATATGAATAAATATAAATTGTCTGTAGGGGAGACAGTTGCGTGGGCGGGTCTCTCCAATACGGTTCGGATAAGCATTTTTCACTTTCCTTGTGGTCTGGGTAAAGGGGAAAGGATGTATTCAAAACATGAGTCCCTTTCCCCTTTACCCTTTAACCGAACCGTATTGCGGGTCTCCCGACTTGAGCAAACTAGCGTCGTGTTATGCCATCTTAAATTCTTGACGATGCGTTGCGCTGCGCGACAACACACCCTACAGTTAAATTTCTTAACATAGCTTGAAATATTAGCGCCGACTTACTTATCCACTAACTACGTTTTTCTATGACACTTTCTACAAACCACGTTTATCCCGTTATTTGGCACAATGAATCGGTGTCACTAATTGACCAAACGCGCTTACCCAACGAATATACATTTGTGGAAATCCACCGTAGTGAAGATATGGCGCGGGCGATTAAGACTATGATTGTCCGGGGTGCGCCTGCAATTGGTGTGGCTGCGGCTTATGGAATGTATCTTGGCGCAAGGGAAATTGAAACTAGCGATCGCACCGAATTTTTGCAAAACTTAGATAAAGTTGCTCAGTTGTTGCGTTCTACTCGTCCGACGGCGGTAAATTTATTTTGGGCAATCAGCCGGATGATGAAAGTTGCCAAGGAAACCTTGGGAACTGTTGAAGACATTAAGCAAACCCTTTTCCAAACAGCCCAAGCAATCAACGTTGAAGATTTGCAAACCTGCCAAGCGATCGGCGACAATGGTTTGGCAGTTTTGCCCGCTAGCCCCGAAAGGCTGACGTTACTTACTCACTGCAACGCTGGGGCGCTAGCTACGGCTGGTTATGGTACAGCTTTAGGTGTCGTGCGTTCCGCTTGGAGGGAAGGACGTTTAGAGCGTTTATTTGCCGACGAAACCCGTCCTCGCTTACAAGGCGCAAAACTCACCACTTGGGAATGTGTGCAAGAAGGTATTCCAGTGACATTAATTACTGATAATATGGCAGCCCATTGTATGAAACAGGGTTTGATTCATGCTGTAGTTGTGGGTGCCGATCGCATTGCTGCTAATGGCGACACTGCTAATAAAATTGGTACATATAGTGTTGCGATCGCAGCTAAGGCACATAATATCCCCTTCTTTGTGGCTGCACCCCTTTCCACCGTTGATTTTGAATTGGCCGATGGCAGCAAAATTCCCATTGAAGAACGCGATCCAACAGAAATATATCAAGTCGGGGATACTATTCTCACACCTGAAGGTGTCGATTTTTACAACCCAGCTTTTGATGTGACTCCGGCTGAGTTGATTACAGCCATCATTACAGAGAATGGAGCGATCGCACCTGGGGAATTGGTGAAATTACAGCTAAAGCAATTACCGATTGGCTTAAATCCGAATTAATGGAGAACTTGCGCCGAGTTCTCGATAACTCTAAATCCGAATAACGGAAACTTTATAGGGGATTGCCCCAAAAAAATCTCCGACTTTTTAGAAAAGCCGGGGACTTTGTTTTTTGACTAGTTTTAAATCTGACGGATCAAAATTTATCAGCAATTTTTTCAATAATTTTATCTAAACTTCATATTTGGACTAAATTCAGTCAGCAAAATCCGCAATTACTTTCTCAAAATCAGCTTTGACTTTCTCAAACCCCAGTTTGCTTTCTCATTTTGGTATTTTCCGCAAGTAAAATCAGCTTTGACTTTCTCAAACCCCAGTTTACTTTCTCATTTTGGTGTTTTCCGCAAGTAAAATCAGCTTTTGCTTTCTCAAACCCCAGTTTGCTTTCTCATTTTGGTGTTTTCCGCAAGTAAAATCAGCTTTTGCTTTCTCAAAATGCCATTTGACTTACTCAAACCCCAGTTCGCTTTCTGATTTCGGTGTTAAGTCAAATCACCCCCCTTAATCTCCCCTTGTAAAGGCTACGGTGTACACACAAATCATCTGATCCCCCTAAATCCCCCTTAAAAAGGGGACTTGAAGAAATTTCCCCCCTTTTTAAGGGGGGTTAGGGGAGATCGAAACACTGTTAGACAACTTTATAAGACTTGTGTGTACACCGTAGCTTGTAAAGGGGGGAAACAAAAAATCCAGTTCCCTCCCCTTGTAAAGGGGAGAGTTAGGGTGGGGTAATTCGACTTGTGACTAATTAACCCTAATAGAATTAACCAAAATGCTGAATAATTGCGTCGGCAAATTCAGAACATTTTAAGGGTTCAACTGGTGGTTCTAGCAACCGGGCTAAATCGTAAGTCACTTGACTATTTGCGATTGCATCGCTTAAACCTTTCTTAATTAGGTCTGCGGCTTCTTGCCAACCCATAAATTCCAGCATCATCACACCAGACAAAATCACTGAACCCGGATTAATCCGATCTAAGCCGGCGTGTTTGGGTGCAGTGCCGTGGGTAGCTTCAAATATCGCACTAGAATCACCAATATTTGCCCCTGGTCCCATTCCCAATCCCCCAACAATGGCTGCGGCGGCATCAGACAAGTAATCGCCGTTCAAGTTCATCGTTGCCAAAATCGAATACTCATCCGGTCTGGTTTGGATTTGTTGAAAAATACTGTCAGCAATCCGGTCATTCACCAAAACTTTCTCTTTCCATTTGCCATCGCCGTGGGTTGCCCAAATGGTGTTAAGAACAGTTTCAACTTCCTTGACAACTTGCGCTTTCTTGTCTGGGGTAAGATTATCAAACCCAGGCTCAATCTGGCGGGCGTTTTCTTCCAAGGAAATATTCGGATTTTTTTCCTTGTTACTCAAAATCCAAGATTCTTGTTCAGTGACAGTTTCTTGACGGAATTCACTAGTTGCTAGTTCATAACCCCAATCGCGGAAAGCGCCTTCGGTGTACTTCATGATGTTGCCCTTATGCACCAAAGTCACCTGTTGCTTGTTTTTGGGCAATAGCAAAGCGTGTTTGATGGCACGTCTGACTAGGCGCTGGGAACCAGTTTTGCTGATGGGTTTGATGCCAATACCAGAATCAAGAGGAATGCGTTTTTTCCCGTGTTCTGGTGTGGCGGGGATTAGTTCTTCGTTAAGAATCTTAATTAAGCGATCGCCGATTTCGCTACCTTGTCGCCACTCAATGCCTAAATAAATATCTTCTGTATTTTCCCGATAAACAATTACATCCAGCTTTTCGGGATTTTTGTGGGGAGAGGGCGTACCTGCATAGTAACGGCAAGGACGCACACAGGCATACAAGTCAAAAATTTGCCTTAGTGCCACATTTAAAGAACGAATTCCTCCCCCAATGGGAGTAGTCAAAGGCCCTTTAATAGCTACACCATACTCTTCAATTGCTGTGAGAGTGTCTTGAGGTAAATACTGGTAAGTACCGTATAAATCGCAAGCTTCGTCACCAGCGTAAACCTTGAACCAGCTAATTTGACGCTGACCCTTATATGCTTTGGCTACCGCAGCATCAAGAACTTTCTGGGTAGCAGGCCAGATGTCGATACCTGTACCATCGCCACGAATAAAGGGGATAATTGGATTGTCCGGTACGATTGGTTCACCATTTTTGAAGGTGATCTTTGCTCCGGCTGCGGGGGGGGTAATCTTTTCGTACATCGTTCACACACTCCTAATTGATACGCTGCTAGTCAAAAAATCCTTATGTGGCAGGCTTGTATATTTTGCTATGTCTTTTGTTTACCAAGCCATAAGGCAAAGATTTTCCCCCTATTCCCCTTGTACATTATTTGGGGATTAAGTGTGGGATTCAGTGAAGCGATCGCAATTTTGTACGATTAAAAATAGTAAACTACTTTTCGCTATCAATACTTTTCCAAGGTGAAGCCCGATAGCTTACCGCTCTTTCACTGACCGTTAAAACGAGAATGGCATGACAGACCCAATGATTTTATCAGGCCCTGCAAATGACATCGACTCTCTCCGACAACCATTAATCGCCGGGTCTGAAAAAGTCCAACAACAGATAATCCCACAGTTAGCTGAGTTGGGTAATGAGGGATTAGACGTGTTGATGGAATTTTTACTGAAACGACGTGAGAACCCAGCGACTTGGATTGATGGCAAAGCTTACCAAGTCCTCTATAGCTCTGATACACCTCAAGCCAAAGAATTTTTGCGCTCCTGTTTTCCTGAAGGAATTGTACCTCTAAAATCAGAGTGCGGGATTAACTACAATTCTTTGCAACAGCTACTTGCTGCTCAAGACTTTCAAGCAGCCGATCGCGTCACCATCGAAAAAATGTGTGAACTATCAGGGCCAACGGCTGTACAACGAAAATGGTTGTACTTTACTGAGGTAGAAAATACCTCGGCTGTTGACTTACAAACCATTAACAACCTCTGGTTAGTCCACTCTGAGGGTAAATTTGGTTTTTCAGTGCAGCGAGAAATCTGGTTGAGTTTAGGTAAAAATTGGGAGAATTTCTGGCCGAAAATTGGCTGGAAAGAAGGTAATAATTGGACGCGATACCCTAACAGCTTTACCTGGGATTTGAGTGCGCCTAGAGGTCACTTACCCCTCTCTAATCAGCTGCGGGGGGTAAGAGTCTTTGCTTCTTTACTCTCTCACCCTGCTTGGTCGAAGAATCCAGAAAAATGATTTTGAGTCTACGGACAAATAGATTATGATCAATCGCACCAACCGAGAATTCTACGTCACCATTGAACGGGATGAAGATGGCTACTATGTCGGAGAAGTACCTCAGCTACAAGCCTGTTACAGTCAAGGAGAAACAATTGATGAGTTGATGGCTAACATGAAAGAAGTAATTGACCTTTGTTTAGAAACAACAAGTGATGAAAAAATACCAGAATTTATAGGTATTCAGAAGGTAGTAATTTAATGCCAAAACTACCAGTTTTAACAGGTAAAACAGTTATTAACGCCCTTGAGAAAATAGGATTTCAGGCGGTGCGTCAAAAAGGCTCTCATGTACAAATGCAACATGAAGATGGGCGGTTAGTAACTATTCCTGTTCATGCTGGTAAAACAATAGGCAAAGGATTACTACGCGATATTGAACTTACAAGGGAATTTATAGGTTTGCTGGAATAATAGAGTTGGGAGTTTTCTACCAATCCCAAACAGAAAATATCAAATCAGATAATGGCAAATGTTCGTCTAGAAGATATTAAACGTAGATTTAATAATGTCACCGCGATCGAGGATATTACCTTTGAAATTCCTGATGGCGAGTTTTGGGTTTTAGTTGGGCCATCGGGTTGTGGTAAATCTACAATTTTGCGAACGATCGCAGGTTTAGAAACCGCTACATCAGGCAAACTCTTTATTGGCGATCGCTTGGTGAATAATATCCCAGCCAGACAAAGAGATGTAGCGATGGTGTTCCAAAACTATGCTCTCTATCCTCACATGAGTGTGGCAGAAAACATCGGCTTTGGCTTGCAAATGCGGAAGGTTGACCGGAAAATCATTCAAGAAAGGGTGATGAATGTGGCGCGATCGCTTTCTCTGGATCATTTGCTGGATCGTAAGCCCAAACAACTTTCTGGGGGACAGCAACAACGGGTAGCATTAGGGAGAGCGATCGCTCGTGAACCCCAAGTTTTTTTACTTGATGAACCTTTATCTAATTTAGATGCCCAATTACGCGACGATACAAGGGCAGAATTAAAACAGTTACATCAAGAATTAGGAATTACCACAATTTACGTCACCCACGATCAAGTTGAAGCAATGACTTTGGCTGATAAAATAGTCGTGCTAAATCGTGGGCGAATTCAACAAATCGGTGATCCCCAAACTATTTATGCAAGTCCTGCTAATCAAATGGTGGCAAGTTTTTTAGGCAGTCCGCCAATGAATATTTTGCCTGCAATCTATCACAATAACGGTTTTGATGTGAGTGGGCAGTTATTAACGATTCCAGCAGTTGTAAAAGAAAAATTACAGTTGCGTCAAGGACACAGTTATGATTTGGGGATTCGTCCAGAGCATATTTTTATTAACGAACCGCCCTCCGGGTTCACAGTCGCCTACGGCGGGAAACCCGCCTACAGCGCTGATTCACCAAGTCGCCAAGAGCGCGAAGAAGGAAATGAGGGTCAGCTGATTGTGGAAGTTAAGGTGGTGGAACCTTTGGGAAGGGAAACTTTGATTCGTGCTGGTTTACCTGGTTCGGCGGTGGTGTTGAATATTCAGGTAGGCGCGGATGTGCGTCCGCGTCCAGGCGATCGCCTTTCTCTACAACTTGATTTAAATCACTTGTTTGTATTTGATCCCAAAACTGGTGACAGAATTTTATAAATAGTTTCTTAAACTGCCAGAAATACTCACAATTCCCAATTTTTTGTAGCCAAAATCTAAGAAAATAAAAACTGCAATAGAGACTTAATTGATTAGCTGCAAAAAGTTATATGGCTATTAATCGACGCAATTTCTTGTTTTTACTTACAGCAGGCGCGGGTGCTTTTACATTAGATGCTTGTGCATCGGCAGAGAAATCTCCAAATGGAAATACTGCAACTCCTGAAACAACACCAAATACAACACTAAATAAAACATCAGATAAAACAGGTGCTATCCAACTACCGCCTTTAGCTTACGCCTACGAAGCACTTGAACCACACATTGATGCTAAAACGATGCAGTTTCACCATGATAAACACCACGCAACTTATGTAAAAAACTTGAATGCAGCATTAGCTAAACACCCAGAACTCAAAGGCAAAACTGTTGAAGAACTGTTGCAAAAACTTGACAGTGTACCACAGGATATTCGCAGAACAGTACGCAATAATGGCGGTGGTCATGTGAACCACTCAATGTTCTGGGAAATTATGAAGCCAAAAGGTGGGGGAGAGCCAACAGGAAATATAGCCTCCGCAATTAATCAAAGTTTTGGCTCTTTTGCAGCTTTCAAAAAACAGTTTAACGAAGCTGGTGCTAGTCGTTTTGGTAGTGGTTGGGTTTGGCTAGTGCGTAATAAAGGTGGCAAGTTAGAAGTGACAACTACAGCTAACCAAGATAGTCCCTTAAGTGCAGGTAAATATCCCATTTTAGGTAATGACGTATGGGAACACGCATATTATCTCAATTATCAGAATCGCCGCGCCGATTATTTAGATGCTTGGTGGAATGTGGTTAATTGGGATGAGATTAACAAGCGTTTTGCAGCAGCCAGTAAACTTGCATAAACATTGGGATATTGATATTCCACTCCTGTCAAAGTAATTCATAATTACAACCAGTGGAAACTTGCACTCTTTCTAATTACGAATTACGAATTACGAATTAGTCAAAGAGGCTTTTGAGTAGGTACACCAATAGAACGGGGAAACTGAACTGGTGTGGTGGCTACCTTACGCAAATACACACAGTGCCGGATGCTGTGACTCAAGGGTGTTGTAAATTGTTCGATTGATTCAATAACGCCACCCAACAGCTTCACAGCATTCTGCAAAGCTGTTGTTTCATCCTTTGTCCAATTACCGCGATAAATTATGGCTAAACCTCCCTGTTTGAGCAGTGGTAGGGTATATTCTGCACAAACAGAAACTGCCCCTACAGCACGGATCAGTGCAATATCATAAGCCTTTCGATGCTGAGAATGCTGACCGATTTCCTCAGCCCTACCAACAAGAGTTTTAGCATTAGTAAGGGCAAGTTCAGATAATAGATTGTCGAGAAAAGTAATTTTTTTCTGAGTTGAATCAAGAAGAGTCATTGTGCAATTAGGTACTGTAATTGCCACTGGAACACCCGGAAAACCTGCACCTGTACCAATATCGATGATAGTGGGAGAAGCCAGGGGTAAATTTCCTGATAATACGGGTAGAATTCCTCGTAGAGAATCCCAGAGATGTTTTTCCCAAAACTCTTGGGGGTCAGTAATGCGAGTTAAATTTAGTTGACGATTACCTTCTAGGATTAACTCATAAAGCCTTTGGAATTGCCCTTGCTGTTGGACAGTTGGTTGCCAATTCAGAGTTTGCTGCCAGATTTCTGCCATCTCAGGCAATAAGTTAGTCATTTGTCATTTGTCATTTGTCATTTGTCATTTGGGATAGGGCATTGGGTATTCTTTTTTCTCCAGTCCCCAGTCCCCAATCCCCAATCCCCTTTCATACCGATGGTAGAGGTTCTTTGACTTTGGATTCTAGTGTCTTTGGGTCTACTGATTGTAGTTCGCCGTGGTTGAGTGTCCAGCAACGATCTGCGATCGCTAACATATCACCTGCATCGTGTGTTACTACCAATAGCGTCCAATCTTGTTTCAGCTTTGCTAATAAATTTACCAGTTGTCGACGCATTGACCAATCTAACCCAGCAGTGGGTTCATCCAATAACAGTAAATTTGGCTGGCGAATCAATTGCACTGCTAAAGCTAAACGCCTCTGTTGACCACCACTCAAAGCATGGGGAGCAGCAGAAAGCGATAAATGTTCTAATCCCACCTCAGTTAGGGCCTGTCTAACTCGTTCTGACCCTAACTCAGGATGTCCTAAACGCAATTCTTCTAAAATCGAACCACCACAAAAGTGCCGTTCTGGAAACTGAAATACCAACCCAGCTAATTGTTGTAGCTGTTCGGCCATAAGTTCTTGTTCCCGCCAAAAGAGTGCGCCAGTTGTGGGTTCGGCTAGTCCTGACAAAATTTCTAGTAAAGTACTTTTTCCCGAACCACTGGGGCCGATAATCAGACCTAGCTGCTGGGGTGCTAATTCCAAGTTGATCGATTTAAGAATCGCTGTTGGACACGCTGTGGGGTGATAATTTACATTTCGGAGATAGAGCATTTGTTAAGATTACCAAAAAGTCAGCAAATTACTGATTAGCTACACTGAGAGTACCTGGAAAATTCTGGAAAAATTTATAATGCATTACCTGGATTAACAGCTTAATCTAGCAGCAAGAATCATCCAATTTTTCTCCATTGTGGCAGACTCACCCTGGAACAATGGCTATGACGAGCCTGGAAACATGAAAAAATTACCAAAGTCAATCTTTATACAAGAAAATTTTGGTTGAGGCAGAGGCAAGTTAAAATTAATCATTTTTTGCATTCTAAGTAACACATACAACTATTTCAACCGCAATTATTCTGAGGGTTAAAATGACTAAAAGGTTTTCTTCGCCTCGATTAGTAGTGCCTATCAGACTCACTACCCTTGCTCAGACTGCTTTTGCTGCTGCGTTCGCCTTTGGCGTTGCCCCTTCGGCAATCGCACTTAATCTGTGGGTAAATCCCTCCCTGGCTGGCGATCCGTTTCGCAATAGCGAACCTCATCAAATTGGCGACCAAACAGAAGCAGCTTTTAAAGCGATGTTCCAACAGGGTAACTATCCAGCAGCAGAGCGTTATCTGGAACAAGCAATATCCAAAGAGCCAAATGAACCTCTAGCTTATGCGATGAAGGCATCTTTGGCATACGGAAATAAGGATTGGGCTAAACTAGACAGATACAGTAAAAAAACTCTAGAAACCGGACAAAAACTGATTCCCAACGATCCATTACGTGGTAATTTATACACTGCTGTTGGTCATTTTTTAGAAGGTGCAGTAATTCTTACCCGTGAGGGTACAGTCAACGGTGTACCACAGGCTTTTAGTCGGCTGCGGCAAGTTTATGAATATTTAGATAAAGCCGAAGCAATTTCTGCCAACGATCCAGAACTGAATTTAATCAAGGGTTATATGGATTTATTGTTGGCGGTTAATTTGCCTTTTGCTAGTCCCGATCAATCAATTGGACGCTTAGAAAAAAATGCTGCTCCTGGGTATCTCGTTGATCGGGGTATTGCTCTTGCTTACCGGGATTTAAAAAGGTATCCACAAGCACTAGAGTATGTCAATCGAGCTATCAAAACCACATCCGATAATCCAGAAATTTATTATCTCAAAGCCCAAATCCTGAAAGAACTGGGGCAAAAAGAAAAAAGCCAGCAGATGATTCAGGAAGCGATCGCTAATTTTGACAAAGCATTAACTAAAAAATCCCAACTCCCAAGCGATTTAGTCAAACAAATTGAGAGCGAACGCAAAAATGCTGCTAGCCTTAACAATCTTTAGCCCCAATTCCCAATTCCCCATTCCCCATGCCCTACTTTGATATGCTTATTTGCAGAACAGTAATTGAGATATTAGACCAAAATGGAGATTCAGTTCCGCGAGATTAATCCTTTTGATATGTGGATTTGGCTGAAATTCAGTACAAATCCTTCTGCGCGTGAAAAACAGTATGTAGAAGAAGTTTTCAATTCCTGGTTTTATCTGGGTAAATTGGGCGCATTTAATGCAGAGAATCTTCAGGTGCAGGACACTGGACTCGATATCAGCTACATGAATTATGATGAGCAAGGATATGACAAAAGCTTGCTAGCACTGATGCACAACATTGGTGAGTTTGAATATGAGGGACAGTGGGGGCGTTGTTGGTTTGACTTAGGAACCAGTGATGCGATCGCTCTGGATATTCTAATCAACGCGCTCACACAACTAAGTCAGGAATACGTCACCATTGAAGAATTGTACATCGGTGGCGAAAATCCAGATTGGCCTATTGAGGATAGCGAAAGTCGTCCTCAATCTATTTATGATAATTAGTTATAAAAATGAATAAAGCAGGCGAAATTCGGGTAATAGCCTTGGGGCTAATTCGGGATGGCGATCGCATATTTGTTTCTGAAGGCTATGATCCCGTAAAGCAAGAAACATTTTATCGGGCTTTAGGCGGTGGTGTTGATTTTGGCGAAACCAGCTATGCCGCCTTAGAACGAGAGTTTCAAGAGGAAATTCAGGCAGACTTAAGAAATATTAAATATCTAGGTTGTATAGAGAACCTGTTTACATTTAATGGTAGGCAAGGTCATGAAATCATTCAGCTTTATCAATGTGACTTTGCTGATTCAAAATTTTATCAACTGGAAAGTTTAGTTTTTTCAGAATCACAACATCATAAACATAGAGCGTTATGGATAGATATCTCTCGCTTTGAATCTGGTGAATTACGATTAGTACCTGAAGTATTTTTTGAATATTTATAAATCATTTGTAAATTTTAACTTCATGGTAAGCGCTCATCTTTTGATCCAAATGGAGTATGCGATCGCACTGTGTCACTACAGATGAGAGAGCAACTTGTTATACTCTGTATGTGAACCGAGCCAAAACCAAATAACAATACTTGAACTTGCTTAGGTAGATCAGCAAACCCTTGACGAAACTGAGCGGTTATACGTGACTTCACAATTTATCTGGATCTAACTCTTGGGTTTTACCTGCACGGTATTCAGCCATTGCTTTGGTTGCAAGTTTGGCAAGCATATCTAGAGAGCAAGCAAAAGCTTCATCCCAACGGCGTTCATCTTCTAGTTCTGCCAAAATCATCGCCGCGATGCCTGCGGCGGGCTACGCCTACGCATCTTGTTCATTGGCAGGCAAGTTTTTTAGTTTGGCGATCGCTTGTTCAAGTAGCTCTGTCATAGCTGTTAATTATTACGAAAGTCATACTATAAATTATCTCTGCTTGTAGTCTATTGGGGTTTTTAGGGTGCGATCGCTCTCAATAGCAGAACTAGTATTTGAGACAGTTCTACAATAAAAGCAAAGACGTTGAGGTTGAACTAACCTAATGGGTGTACCTGAAACAAACCCAAAGATACCAATGCTTTCACCAAGCCTCTACGAAACTGATTTTTACGCTTGGACACAAGAACAAGTAACTTTACTTCGTAATGAGCAGTGGAGTCAGATTGATCTGCAAAATCTGATTGAGGAGATTCAATCTTTGGGTAAACAGCAACGTCAAGAACTACGAAACCGTCTGAGTGTGTTGATTGGACATTTACTAAAATGGCAGTACCAGTCTCAACGCCGTAGCCGTGGCTGGTTAGCAACACTTCGGATTCAACGCTTAGATATTGCTGAACTGCTCGAAGACAATCCTAGCCTCAAACCCTACCTTGAAGAAGCACTTCGCAAAGCCTACCTTAAAGGTGTCGAATTAGCTGTTGGAGAAACAGATTTGCCCAAGCGGACTTTTCCAGTAGAGTGTCCTTACAGTTTGGTAGAGATTATGGACTATGATTTCTACCCTGGTGAACCAAGCAAGTTGGTAGATGAATCAGAGTAGTAATTTGAAATTAAAGTAAATCTTCTTCAGATAGCTGGGCTATTTTCATCAAAGCTTTCAAGGTTCCAACTTTCAAATCTTGATTGCGGTGAACAGGAATTGACAGGATTTTTTCTAATTTTGGATTTTCATAAATATGATGACTGCCAGTAATACTTTGCAAAACCTAACCTTTTTGCTCCCCAATCTTACAAAGTTGCTTGCCGAAAATCGATTTCATACAGCAATTTCGACAACTTGATCTGTTGACTCAATTGCATTACGACTGTTAGCGACTTTAAGCCAACCTTCAATAGCATCCTTTAAATTAGCCATCACCTCTTTTATGGTGTCTCCTTCGGTAATACAACCGGAAAGCGCGGGAACTTCAGCCCAATAACCGCCTTCTTCTGCTGGATGAATGATTGCTCTGATTTTCATAAACTTGTTGAGCTAGTTTGTGAGAATATGCTATCCCTCTTCTGTCACGTTCCGGGTATTCTGAATAAAAGGATTCAAAGAAAAAACTCTGGAAACTAAGCAGGGCAATGGATGTAGAACTACAAATTCTGAAACATTTGGCAAGAGATGCCCACCCAACAGTTGCGATCGTAGAT
>NZ_JADEXT010000050.1:0-45389 GCF_015206985.1 Nostoc sp. LEGE 12447
AAAATGCTGAGACACTCTATCCGACTGGTCATACATTATCTTAAGTATGGTTCAGTGCCGCTCACGATGTGAGGTACAAGTTTTATTCCAGCGATCGCCTGATTCATATTTTGATTCAGCAACGCCAGAATTGTAATGCCTCTAGCAGTACGAAAGCTTAACCAAATTAAGACAAGGGAACTGACAAGTCACAGCGCAAGCACTCGCACTATGGTTGATTGTATTTCTCCCATAACATAGCTGAAAATTTTTGAAACGTCCTGCCTTAACCTTTGACTATACTGTTAAAGGCAAGCAATAACAAAAACTGTTATTATAATAGCGATTCTGGTTGATTGTGAGGCATAAATGAATATTTCCCTGACTCCTGAGCTAGAAGCGTTTGTGCAGAAACAGGTTGAGTCTGGTTTGTACCATTCTCAAAGTGAAGTGATTCGGGAAGGATTGCGTCTGTTGAAACGCTTTAACGACCATTCCGAGGAATATAAACTGTGGCTCAATGAACAGATTGCCATTGGTCTAGGCCAACTTGACAATGGCCAAACTCTTCCCGCCTCTGGCGCACGCGATCGCATTCGTAACAAGGCGCAAAAGTTGATGAAAAAATCCGATTGATGAACCCAAAACCTTATGTTTTCTCTGAGCAAGCAGAAGAAGACTTGGCTTTGATTTACGCTTATATTCCGCGAGATAATCTAGATGCTGCCGAACGGATGCTGGATAAACTGCTTTGTGCTTGTGAGTTGCTGACAGATAATCCCAGGATAGGGCAGTATCGTTCTGACCTGACACCGTTACCCGTTCGTTTCTGGTTGGTGCATCCCCGCTATTTCCTGATCTATCGAGGGGAAAACCCTGTTGAAATCGTGCGAGTACTGGCGGCCAATATGGATATTGCGCGAGAACTTGCTGGAAAATAATCAAGCTCTCAGATTGCTATCTGTAGTTTGCCACACATAGTAAACGCTTCAATGCAGCTAATTCAGTCGTAGCAGAAGTTACCCAAACTGTAAAAGTTTTAGAATTGCTATGAAAGTTTAAAGCCTAAAACCTCGGTGCTGTCATTTTTTGGGTATTTATAAATTTTCGTCTTTGTAAAGTTGGCTTTGTGACTCTGATTTATCTGATTACTCCTGAGAGAAAGGCTGTTGATTTTTGCTCTGAGGTAATTATGTCGGATCAAATTAACATATGTGAGTTGCTGACAGAACTATCCACAAACGAACAGCAGCTTCTATCCGGTGGTCACGGGGGTCATGGTCATGGTCATGGTCATGGTCACTGGGGTCATGGTCATGGTCACTGGGGTCATGGTCATGGTCACTGGGGTCGTGGTCATCATCGTCGCTGGGATTATGATGATGATTAATAAAAGTAAAGCCATAGCAGAGCGTCTGCCGCTACCTGTCACCAGTTGAGCACAGCGATCGCGTCAGGGCAAACGCATCTAAAGTATAAGAATCCTTTAATAGCAAGGGTTTTAGCGTTTTTTAATTTAACCTATTTTTTCGTCAATATCCTTATCCAGCAGGGGTTTCAGAAATACCGTGCGTTCGCCCTGGGAATATAGCGGTTCTCAGTTGGGTGCAATATAGTAACAGCAGTGGGTAAACCATCCAATAATGTCTTTTTTAGTTACTGTATTCAGAGCATTTGTAATGGCCTCGTCTAACTGTTGATATGTTCTAGAAGCTTGTGATACCTGCGGCGGGCTACGCCTACGCAAAAATTCTTTTACTTTCGACCAACAGTTTTCAATCGGTGAAAAATCAGGAGAATAAGGAGATAAGTACACTAGCCTTGCCCCAACGGCTTCAATGGCTTCCTTGATACCTGCGACTTTGTGAGAACTGAAATTATCCATGACAACAGTTGCGCCTGACCAAAGATTTGGAACCAAAACCTGAGTGACATAAGTTTCAAATGCTGATGCATTAGTACCGCCAGTAAAAGTCATGGCAGCAATGATGCCTTCCGTTGACATCGCTCCAATCATCGTCACTGAAAACTAAACCCCGATCTCACTTTTTCGCGTTGCTCCCGAGTTGAACTGCTAATGAGTAAGTTTTCTGGTTAATTCAACGACGATCGCCACCAAAACTTCTGGATCGAAGGGTTTGGCGAGGTGATGTTGAAATCCGGCGGCGATCGCAAGGTTTTGATCGAGTTCTCCGGCATAAGCTGTTAAGGCAATAGCAGGAATTTGTCCGCCTTGTTCAAGCCCAAGAGTACGAATTTGGCGCATTAGCATATAGCCATCCATCTGGGGCATCCCAATGTCACTGATGATGATGTTGGGAATGGATTGAGCGATCGCTTGCAACGCCTCAGTCCCAGATGCAACAGCCGTGACGATCGCCTCATCTTGTTCTAAAACAAAAGCGATGAAGTCCCGCGAGTCCGTTTCATCATCGACGACTAAAATGTG
The DNA here is from genome assembly GCF_015206985.1 of Nostoc sp. LEGE 12447. Lineage (NCBI taxonomy): Bacteria > Bacillati > Cyanobacteriota > Cyanophyceae > Nostocales > Nostocaceae > Nostoc > Nostoc sp. LEGE 12447. The sequence continues at coordinate 2,429 of NZ_JADEXT010000050.1, forward strand.
AATGCCGTTCAAATCACTATCCTGAACGGGCGATCCCTCCAAGGTTGGTGCTTGAGTTAACCCAGGTGCAAGTGGAATTTTAACTGTGAATGTCGCTCCTAGTCCAACACCAGGACTGTCTACTGTGACTGTTCCGCCATGCATTTCCACAATTTGGCGCACGATCGCTAATCCCAAGCCAAGTCCGCCAAATTTGCGGGTGGTTGCGCTATCTTCTTGGCGGAAATGCTCAAACACGTAGGGCAGAAAGTCGCCACTAATTCCTTTTCCAGTATCGGTGATTTGAATTTGGGCATGACTTTCAGTTTGAGCGAGGGCAATTGTGACTTGCCCACCATTATGTGTAAACTTAACGGCATTCGACAGCAAATTCCACACGACTTGCTGCAATCGCCCTGCATCCCCGATTACCAGGCCTAGAATGGGCGAGACGATCGTCTGAATTTGGATTGACCTGGCTTCTGCGGCTAGCCGAACTGTTTCCAGCGCGGTCCAAATCACTACATTGAGGTCAATGGATGAGGCTGATAAGCTCATTTTGCCGCTCAGAATCCGGGAAATGTCCAGCAAGTCATCAATGAGTTGCACTTGAAGCTGGGCGTTGCGCTCAATTGTGGCGATCGCAGCATTCGTTTTTTGGGCATCCAGCTTTCCTTGCTGCAACAGTTTTGACCATCCCAGAATTGGATTCATGGGCGTTCTCAGTTCATGGGAAAGAACCGCCAAGAACTCATCTTTAATGCGATTACTTCGATCTAAAGCTTCGGCTCGTGCCTGTAACTCTGCAATTAAGCACGATCGCTCTAAGGCAGCAGCTACTTGATTGGCTACTGTTTGCATGAGTTCGAGTTCGTCGGGCGTAAAGCGATCGCGTTGACGAGTTCCCAGCCCTAGTGTACCTAAGACGCGATTGCCCACGATTAACGGATGACTAGCATAAGCTCTGATACCGATTGATTGAACTGGAAGGGCGAGTGGATTGGTGGTTGAGAGCGCATTTTCAACGATAGCTGGCTGGCGATGTTGTACCGCATAACCACATACACCCTGCCCTAACTCCAAAAATTTAGCTCCTAAAGCAATGTCTTCCGAGATACCGCCATAGGTATTAAGTTTAAGGTGCTGCTGGTCTTCTTGAAACAAGTAATTAAAGAAAACTTCCAGTCCCAAATAAGTCGAAATTTTTTCAAACAAACTGGCTAAAAACACCTTGGGATCTTCGTTGAGCAACAGATCGTTGGCAACTTCTGAAAGCAGCTTCAGCCGTTCGTTGCTTGCTTTCAAAGTCGCTTCAATTTGCTTGCGATCAGTGATATCGTTAAACAATATCGCTACTTTTCGGCTCTGTGGCTGCCCAATGGGAAACGCATACACGTCAAACCAACGGTACAGCGCTTCGGCGCGATTCTCAAAGCGATGGGGTTGTCCTGTTAGGACAATTTTACCGTAAATTTCAAACCAATACTCTTCATGATTTGGAGCTAACTCGCGCATCCTTTTGCCTTGTGCGTCGTTGAGTCCCGTTTGTTTCTCGAACGCCGGATTTATTTCCAAAAAGCGATAATCGATGGGCTTACTGTTTGCATCAAATAGCACTTCAATTACACAAAAGCCTTCGTCAATGGACTCAAACAAAGTTCGATAGCGTTCCTCAGATTGGCGCAAAGCGTCTTCGGTTTGTTTGCGTTCGGTGATGTCTGCTAATGCTCCAGGAAAAGCAATCGGTCTGCCATCAGCAGCATATTCAACTCGGCCGCGTGCGGCAAGCCAGCGCTCCTCGCCTCTTGCCGTATAAACGCGGTACTCACTAACATATTCTTCCCCAGTTGCAATCGCCTGATTAATTGCAGCGACCGTTCGTGGGCGGTCTTCTTCGTGCATTGCTTGTACAAACAGTTCAATCGGCAACCCTGTTGTTGCTTCCACAGGGTCAACGCCAAACAAGTGAGCAAATGCTGCATTCACGATTACTAGATTCTCAGGAATCTTCCACCGCCATGTGTAAATGGCTCCTGCTGCTAAAGCGGACTCCAATTGCACGTGGGTTTCCCGTAAGTCAGCTTCGGCTTGTTTGCGGATATCTATCAGTTTTAAAGTTGATTCAACACGAGCCAGTAGTTCGCGAGCCGAAAACGGTTTGATTAAATAATCATCGGCTCCCTCTGCCAGTCCTTCTACACGAGCCTCTTCGCCCGCCCGCGCTGATAGCAAAATTACGGGCAATTCTCTGGTTTGGGGGTCAGCCCGCAGTTGATGCAGCAACTCATACCCATCCAGCCCCGGCATCATTACATCACTGAGAATCAAATCCGGTTGCTGTACCTGGATTGCAGCCAGAGCCGCCATTCCATCAGCGACTGTCTCAACCTCATACCGTTGACTCAACAATCGCCGCACATAATCGCGCATGTCGGCGTTGTCATCTGCCAGAAGGATACGGGCAGAAGCAACAGAGGGGAAAAACACTCTATCAAAACTACCTTCTTTCTCTGTATCTCCTCTGCCCCCCTGCCCCCCTGCTCCTCTGCCCCCCTACTTCTTCCAAAAGCCAGCGCGAAACTTCTTCAATGTATGGCGTGGCGCTGAGTGTGTTTGATGCCACAGTCCCAGGGGCATTTAACCGTTCTTGTGGTAAATGCGCGCACCCAGTTGGAATAGAAACTGTAAATCGGCTACCCTCTCCTAAAACGCTGGTAACGCTGATGGTACCGCCATGCAACTTTACCAGCTCTTGCACGAGCGATAAGCCAATTCCAGAGCCTTCAAAACTTCGTCCCTGTAACCCTTTAACTTGATAAAACCGTTCAAACAGGTGCGAAATTTCAGCTTCTGGAATGCCAATTCCAGTATCTTCAACGATTAAATTAACAGTATTGCGATCGCGCTGCAACCGAACAGTGATGGTTCCCGTCAACGTAAACTTAAAGGCATTCGATAATAAATTAAATACAATTTTCTCCCACATTTGGCGATCGATATAGATTGCTTCTGGCAAGGTCGGACAGTTGATCGCGAACTCCAGACCAGCTCGTTCGGTCAGCGAGCAAAACATACTAGCTAGCTCTGTTGTCAATGCGGCTAAGTCAATCGGTTCATAGGATGCTTGCATTCGCCCTGCTTCCAGTCGCGAAAAATCAAGCAGCGTGTTGACTAATTTCAGCAACCGGAGTCCATTGCGCTGCACGAGTTCAAGGCTATCGCGCTGTTGGGGCGCTAATGGAGTTTGAGTGTCGAGTAACAAGTCTTCGAGCGGACTCAACATCAGTGTTAAAGGCGTGCGAAACTCATGGGAGATATTGCTGAAAAAAACAGTTTTGGCGCGATCAAGTTCTGACAATGCCTCATTCGCCGCTTGCAGTTTTTCGTTGACCTCTCGTAACTCCTGCGATCTAGCATAAATTTCCATCTCCATTTGGTCGGTGCGACTCTGGAGTGATTGATTCATCTGACGCTGTTCATTTCGCTGCTGCTGCACCCGCACAAACTCAGTGACATCTTCGGCTCGGTGAATAATGTGTGTCATCTCACCGTTTTCATCAAAGACTGGCGAGTTGGTTGGTGTCCAATACCGCTCCTCAAAACCACCGCCTTCTGATTCCGGGCGGCGAATGTCATACTTTTGCACTACCATTGTGTGGGGCTGGCGATGCTTGAGTACGCTTTCTAGCGAGGCACGTAAATTCCGAACTCCATTAGCTTTAGGATCGTCAGGATTGTCTGGAAAAACCTCGAACAAATGGCGACCAACGACCTCTTCTCGTTTGGTTTTGGTCGCCCGAAAGTAAGCATCACTTCCCCCAACAATCACAAAGTCCAGTGAGTAGACGATATACAATCCCGGTATTGATTCAAATAAGGTTTGAAAATTCAGCATCTGTTCCCCCGGTCACGCTTCGCCAAAGTAATCGAGCAGTAGGGATTTAGCACCTGTTCGATAGGCTTCAATAGGTGAATCTTTCAGTTGGTTGAGCTTGGCTTTAATTTGCTTGAGTGCTAAGGGTAGTGGCTTGGCTCGGTTATTTTCCCAACGATTGATCGTCACCAGCGTCACCCCACCTCAGCCGCAAACTGCTCCTGTGTGAGTCCTAACAATTGTCTCAGTTGACGCACCAGTGCTGATGCGTCAACCTGACGACTGCTATATAACTTTGATGTATCTACCATAATCAATCCTTTTCTATTTAAAGAATGATAAGTCACGTGACCCATTATTTATCAAAAGGTACAGATATTGGCGTTGTGGTAGCAATCGTGCCAAAATTAACGCACTTGGCTGTAAAGCAAGCAGGACAAGCATTCTAGCACTCACCAAACATTGCCTAGTTTGATTTCTTGTATGCAAAAAAGATCCAATAAATAAAATGCCCAGCCCTTCGGCTTAGTGCAGTTGCTGGGGATAAATGAGCAGCAGTCCCGCAAGGCGGATGTCTCAGCCCATTGCTGGCGAACATCTGCCTAGATGGGTTAGGGAAACTACTCAAAGAATTCCAGACCCTGGACAAATATGTGACTGCAAAAGGCAAGAAAACATCCAAATGGAGAAGCACATATGAATACATTCGCTACTGTGAAGTCAAATTTGTGGACGAATATTGCCAGTGGTATAAAAGCCTGTTTCCAGATGTTAGGAGTTTTGAGGCTTTTAAATATCTTCATGTAGGCTGTGTTTCTGAGCTAAAACGGAAAACCCTACCAGAAATAGCAAAAATTGTAGGATTGGATAATCACTCTTGGGTTGCATCATTTTTTAACTACATCACCTTGGAATATAGAAAAGTTAAGAGTGTTGCGATTAGAACTAATTTTACAAGTGCTAAAAGGCAGACCAATCATTCTAATTATTGATGAAACAGGAGACAGAAAGAAAGGGAATAAAACAGATTACGTAAAACGGCAGTATATAGGGAACTTAGGAAAAGTAGAGAATGGAATTGTGGCAGTAACAGCGTATGGCGTATTCTGCGGTATGACTTTTCCACTGCTATTTGAAATATATAAGCCTCGTAAAAGATTAAAGCCAGAAGATAAATACCTAACCAAGCCACAAATAGCAGCAATTCTAATGCGAAAGCTCAAGTCAATGGGCTTTAAATTTAACTTAGTACTGGCAGACAGTTTGTATGGAGAAAGTGGAACTAACTTCATATCTGTGTTAGATGAAATGAATCTAAACTATATAGTGGCGATTCGCTCAAACCATGATGTGGATTTACTTCCGAGACAACATACTCAATATTTAAAGTGTCACAAGTTTAAAAGAGTATTTTCAGACCTTAGAAGTGAAAATCGATTTATTAGAGAAATAATTCACGGCAAACGACAAGAAAAAAGATATTGGCAGATTACCACAGATAGTGAGAATTTACCTGATAACACTACTTGGTATGTCATGAGTAAGTATCCAGACATGAATATGCCTTTACTCAAGGATTTGGGAAACTTGCCAAGATCATGTTCCGGTTAAGTTGATTCCCAATGTTGGGTCATAATTGAATGGCACGCTTGAAAAGCGCATCAGCTTGCTTTGACAAAAGTTTTACATATTTTGTAAAATCAATATTTCCCCATCTTTGTGCAAATTCATTGTAAGGTGCAGGTATCTTACCTGGTAGTTGCCACTAGAATTTAATTGTTGCAGATGGCTTGTAATCATACAGCCATTTATGAAAATCATCATTAAGGCTCATTGTCTGTTCCCGTTGCCCGTTTGATGCCACGGTGTTAGATTCGTAGTAGCGCATCTCACCCAAAGCGCTACGAGCTTGGATAATTTCTGTGCGCTGCATACGACGCTGTTCGTAGCTAGTTAAGGCTTCCTGGAGATTAGCTGATTGAGAAAAACACTCTCGCAATTCATAAGCATCTTCAAAAGTAGTATTCGCTCCCTGTCCCATAGCTGGAGCCATCGGATGGGCAGCATCGCCTAAAAGTGTAACTCTGCCTTGACTCCAGTGAGTTAATGGTGGGCGATCGCAAATCGGCCCTTCCCAAATTTGCTCGGCTGGTGTTGCTTGTACTACCACTTGAAAGGATTCATCCCAATCAGCCAATTCATGGAGAATACGAGATTTGACTTCATCGGCGCTGTGGCAAAGAGAGTATTCAGGAGAAAACTTACGACTAATCCAACTCATATAGCCGCCGCCCACATTCAGAAGGTACATGAACTGTTGATTGCCTTTGACGAACACTAATTCATAGTCATTAAATAGCTCGTGGTGATATTTGATGACGGCACGCCAACACATACTACCAATATAATTAGGCTTACCCTCGCCAAATAAAATTTCTCTAATTACAGAGTTAACACCATCAGCGCCAATCAGTAAATCTGCATATACCGATTTTTCGCCATCAAAACGAATTTTCACACCGTTTTCATCTTGCTCAAAGCCGATACAGCGATGATTGAGATGAATTATATCAGATGGTAATCTAGATGCTAAGACTTGCTGTAGACGATACCACCAAACAGTCACTAATGGCTGTCCATATTTCTCTTGGTATTTACTTGCATTAGCCCGGATTGTTTCTCCCCGAAAATCCTTTAAAACCGTGTGGTGAACCTCACACCCTGAACCTTTAAGGGTTTCGACAATTCCCGGTGCGATCGCATCTAAAAAATTCAAGCCATTGGGAGCTAGTCCTAGCCCAGTTCCAGCCGGACGAAACTCTTGAGCTTTTTCGTATATTTGAACGTCTATCCCTTGGCTTCTCAGTGCTATAGCAGCAGCTAAACCGCCTGGGCCAGCACCAACAATGGCAACTTTTTCTACTATGGGTTGGGATAATTTCTCAGTTGGGTTTATATTCATAATGTGAGGTTAATTGTCTGAGCTACAAAAAAGTAATAATAGACTGTGGTGGAAGTTGACTACTTTTCAGACTTGTTTCTTCAGCCCCAAGTTTTTCCTATTGCCTCTTTACTCTTGCCCGCCAATGCAAATCAATTCTAAAATCAAAGCGGACTGCGAGATCAAATTCAATAAACATCTGAAAAAACTATTAGTATCATCATTCAACATGAAAGAAAAGTTTTTAGATCCAATAACTTCAAACTCTCTTACCCAAAAATTACAAATATTTGCTTCCGAAGAAGTAGAATTATCGCTGAACATCAATAATATCTCCTACTCAGTAAAACTAGAACCTCGCCTTACTTTACTGGATGCACTCCGAGAGAAGCTGGGTTTGATGGGCACTAAAAAAGCTTGCGATCGTGGTGAATGTGGTGCATGTACTATTCTAATCAATGGTCGCAGAATTAACTCCTGTATGACTCTAGCAGTAATGCATATCGACGCTGAAATTACCACGATTGAGGGATTAGCGCAAGATGACAAACTCCACCCCATGCAAACAGCCTTTATCACCCATGATGCTTTTCAATGTGGTTACTGCACATCGGGTCAAATTGTATCAGCCGTAGGGATGATATTAGAAGAACCACCAAAATCTGAGGCAGAAATTCGAGAAAAAATGAGTGGAAACCTTTGCCGTTGTGGAGCATATCCAAATATTATTGCGGCGATTCGAGATGTGCTAGAGGAAATGGAAAATGCAGCCATTTAGTTATGCTAAAGTTACTTCACAAGATGCTGCGATGCCTGCGGCAACCCGAAGCGGGAACGCTACGGTTGAACAAAACGAAACTGCTGCATTTATCGCTGGTGGTACAGATATCCTGGGATTAATGAAAGATGGAGTCCAAACAGCGAATATATTAATTGATATTAATAATTTGCCCTTAACAGATATTGCATCTCTTGCGAATGGAATCCGTATTGGTGCAATCTCTCGTATGAGTGACGTGGCTTTTCATCCCAAAATTCAGGAATGTTATCCAGTAATTAGTCAAGCATTGTTACAAAGTGCTTCACCGCAGCTACGAAATATGGCAACAGTGGGCGGTAATTTACTACAACGAGTCCGTTGTGGCTACTTTCGCGATCCGGTTTTTCCTTGTAATAAGCGCACCCCAGGTTTAGGTTGTGCCGCAATTACAGGCTACAATCGAATGCACGCTATTTTCGGAGCAAGTGAACATTGTATTGCCGTTCATCCTTCCGATTTAGCTGTAGCATTAACGGCATTAGATGCGATAATTTACATCCAAGGGGTGGAAAAAGAACGTCAAATTTCAATTCATGATTTTTATCTCTTACCAGGTGATACACCAGAAAAAGAAACTTTATTACAGCCTGGAGAATTAATCGTTGCTATTGAAGTTCCAAATTCTGTATGTAAGTCCTATTATTTAAAAGTTAGAGATCGAGCTTCCTACCAATTTGCTCTCGTTTCCGTAGCTATTGCCATAGAGTTAGAACAGGACATAATTCAATCAGCACGAATCGCTTTTGGTGGGGTAGCACCCAAACCTTGGCGTGCAAGGGATGCCGAGGAATTTCTCAAAGGTAAAGCAATTAACGAAGCTACCTTTAAAGCCGCAGGAGAAGCAGCTGTTAAAGAAGCAAAACCGCAAACACATAATGAATTCAAAATTGAATTAGTTAAAGGCGCTTTGGTACGTGCGCTTTCAGTTGTGACAGAAAAATTATGAATAAAATTATCGGTAAACCGCTCGATCGCGTTGATGGCAAACTCAAAGTTACCGGAGAAGCACCCTATACAGCCGATGTTGCTATAGAAAATTTAACTTATGGAGTGATTTTTCAAAGTGCGATCACAAGCGGTAAAGTTATCCAAATAGATACATCCGCCGCCACCGCCGTCCCTGGTGTTGTAGATATCATTACCTACAAACAAACTCCATCTCTGGTAAAAATCCCCTTCTTTTCATCTCCCCAGCCTCAACCAACCGAAAAAGACGATAATATTTACTACGATGGTCAACATTTGGGCATTGTAATTGCCCAAACTTTAGAACAAGCCGAAACCGCTGCCTCCCTAGTTAAAATTATCTACGAAGAAGCCACTGCGATAGTCACAGTAGCAGATGCAGAGATATTTGAACCCGAATCAATATTTTTTGGCATGATGCCAGGTAAAATCACCAGGGGGGATGTGGAATCTGGGAAAGCTCAAGCAGATGTTCTGGTAGAGCAAATTTATACCACGCCAATGGAACATCATAATCCCCTAGAGCCTTCTGGAACGATCGCAATCTGGGAAGGAGATAATTTGACGCTGTATGAAACTACTCAAGGCATTTCCGCAACCCAAAAAGCGATCGCATCTGTTCTGAATATTCCTCAAGAAAATGTCCGTGTTATCTCTAAATATTTAGGCGGAGGATTTGGTTGTAAGGCATTGTTGCGATCGCATACTATTTTAGCTGCGATCGCATCTCGTCAAGTAAAACGCCCTGTAAAAGTTGTGCTAACGCGATCGCAAATGTACACAGCTTGCGGCCACAGATCCCAAACTCAGCAGCAGCTAACGCTAGGTGCAACCACCGAAGGTAAACTAACCGTTATTCATCACATTGGCACATCCTTAACATCGCTATATGATGACTTTGTAGAACCAGTTGGTGCAGCAACAACAATGATGTACGCCTGTCCAAATCTGGAAATTAAATACCGTCTAGCACGTATCAACGCCGCCACACCAACCTTTATGCGTGGGCCAGGAGAAGCGACAGGGATGTTTGCCCTAGAGTCAGCAATGGATGAACTAGCATACACCTTAAATATTGACCCAATTGAACTAAGACTAAAAAATCATGCAGATATCGATCCCCACCAAGGATTACCTTGGTCAAGTAAGTTCCTAAAAGAATGTTACCAAAAAGGGGGAGAAATTTTTGGTTGGTTCCAACGCAACCCAATTCCCCGTTCCATGCGAGATGGTTATTTCCTAATTGGTTGGGGAATGGCTAGTGCAACATTCCCCACTAATGTTGAAACTGCATCAGTCAAAGTAGAAATTTTTGCCAGTGGAAAGGTGCGGCTACAAAGTGGAACCCAAGATATTGGTACAGGTACTTATACAGTGATGACGCAGGTAGCTGCTGAGGTATTAGGCTTACCAGTGCAGTTTGAACTAGGTGATAGCAATTTTCCGAAAGCGCCCATTACGGGTAACTCAATTACAGTTGCTAGTGTTTCCCCGGCGGTGTATAAAGCTGCGATCGCTGCACGGGATAGAATAATCCAAATGGCGAGCAAAGATCCAAATTCTCCGCTTTATCAATCTCAAGCAGAAGATATTACCGTCGAGTCAGGGCAAATATTTTTAAAACACGATCATTCCAAAAGAGACAGCTACACCGATATTCTGCGCCGTCACGAATTAGAAAGTTTAGAAGTCACAGAGCAAACCTCACTCAACCCAGAGGGTAAGCAATACGCCAAACACTCATTTGGTGCAATTTTTGTGGAAGTAGCAGTCGATGAAGTGTTGGGAGAAATCAAAGTTAGACGTTGCGTAGGAGTTTATGATGCAGGACGAATTCTCAACTTCAAGACAGCGCGAAGTCAGGTTCTCGGTGGGATTACATGGGGAATCAGTATGGCGCTGATGGAGAAAACTGTAATGGATACAAATCAGGGCAGAATAGTTAATGCTAACCTTTCTGATTACCTGATTCCCGTTCATGCAGATATCCCAAATATGGAAGTACTATTTATTGGGGAACACGATCCTTATGTGAATACTCTAGGGACAAAAAGCTTGGGTGAACTTCCGATTGTTGGGGTAGCAGCAGCTATATCTAATGCAGTGTATCATGCCACAGGTAAACGGATTCGTGACCTACCAATTACACTAGACAAGTTGTCTGAATCCGGGATTGATTAAAATTTCTAGATTATTAAAAAACATCATGGACTAAAACGATCATTTATTTGTGCTAAAAGTCATGGTCAAATCCATGACTTTTTTCATTAGTTTTTTTGTTAAATATCTATATAATAGTCGTATTCAAACCAAGTTATATTGCGATATCAACCCAAAATTAAGACACTCTTGCCATTATATTTAGATATATTTACCGGATAATTTAAAAATACTAGGTATTAGTTAATAGAGATAACATAGAGCTATTAACTATGCCTTTTACATCTTATGTTTTAGTCTTGACTTTCCTGTTTAGTTTACTAAGTCTTAATGACCAAATACAGATAAATAAATTATCTCAGACCCTGTATCCTACTTATAAAACACAACAGTTATTTTTAGAAATTACTAAATCTAATACTCCCAGTACCCCTGTACCTTATAGAGGCGGTGGACGTAGATATTTAATTGAACCTTTCAAAAAGATTGATCTTCTTGTTTAACCTAACTTTTCACAGTATCTGAAAAATCAAAAGGTGTGGGGTGTAGTAAGACTTTCTGTCTTTCCCTACACCCAAACTTGCAACCCTACCTCCACACTTCTTTTTTTGCTAATTAGCCCCTAAAATATCATCAATGAGTGCTTCTCACGAAACTAAATACTGTTGAATTTCAGTTTTTTGACGACGTAGAACAGTGATTGCTTGCTGCTGAATTTGACGAACTCGTTTAATTCGACCATTGTTGGCTCACGATCTAGTTGTTGGGTGAGTTCATTTTTTCTTTGCTCAATTGCCATGATTTGCTGTACCTGCCTCCCATAAGCAATTTCTTGGTCTGCGGTTAGCATTGGGTAACGACCAATCTCTTGCAAATAGATACGAACCATGTCTGGACTCAGGCTGGACATACAATAAAACTTTTTTTGATATTTAGACGAATTTAAAAGTATAAATCAAATCGCTGAATTAATTTTCCTGATTTAACAGCTAAAAAATATTAACCTGAGATTGCGATAAATAAATTCAACCTAGAACAAAATGGTACTAAGTTAATCGCAAAGCCCTGATATAACTTGGATATAACTTGCTTTTTGAGTGGGGGAGTGGGGAGAATGGGGGGTAAGACTTATTCCTCGTCCTCCCACACCTCCCACACCCTGCCAGCAAGGAGGTTTCAGCTTTTCTTAGTGCCAATTCAACCTAGAACACAATCATCTATAACGGTATCCAGTGAGCGCTTACTATACCTCCATTCCAAAGTTCTATCTCTGGTAAGTTTTGTCATTAAACTTAACTTGTTGAGAATTAATTAGCTGGTATTACCCAAGCTATTTTGAGAGTTCCTGACTTAACTGGATAACTGGAAAAGTCAGGTAGGGCATGGGGGACAAGAGTTTTTCCCCTATACCGAATGATGGCACGAAGATTTATGTGAAACCTCCTTGCTGACAAGGTGTTGGCTGTACTGTTTCAGACAATTAAATGCGAGTGCGTCAAGGAAGGAGTTCAACATCTTCTTAATTCCCCACACTCGAAGGGAGCAACTCCATACTCTTTCATCCAGAAATACCAGGGATTTACGCTTTTCTTCGTGCTATTCTCCCTGATCAGATTGGCGACTGTTGCGAACATGAAGAATTGCTACAGTATTTTCTGACACGACAAATAAAACTCGATATTTTCTTCGTTTTCCAACCCAGAGTTGCCGAATTTCACGACCAATCACTGGTGCTTCTGGTGCTATGCTACAGCGATTAGGAAATTCTTTCAGTGAAGCGATAGCGTCTTGAATTTCATAATACCAGCTATTGGCTACTTCAGCACTCAGATTGTCGCACATCCAACGATAGGATGTTTCGATTTCTTGAAAGCCAGTGGGTTGAATGAGAACCTGGTAACTCATGGGCGAGGCGGAATGCCTAGTTTGTGTTCTAGGGCTGCCAAGGCTTGGTCGGACGGAATTCCTTCACCCTGCTCAAACTCATCTAGTCCTTTACGAATACCTACTATTGCTTCTAGATAATCAATGCGTTCTAAGAGTTCTCTATATGTGGCTAGTGGATGTTTTGGAGATGTTTTGAGTGATTTCAAAAACCCAAGTAGATCCTCTAGTAGTTCGTTTGGAGTGTTGTCAATTTCTTGTAATAGCAATTCTTTGATCGTCATTACAGTTATATAGATGAGATTTCTGTTTCTAGTATGGCTAATTATAGCTAGAAGTGCAGACGATAGCACTTTAAACGTGTCGGTTCGCAGACTAATTGAAAAATCTCAACGAAATAATCAGGGTTCTGGCGTACCTTGTCGCAAGCTAAGTGAAAAACGAGTTATTTCTTGCACTGTTGCATTGTGTATTTGTTGCATTAACAATCAAGTTCACTTTTGCTGTCTCCATACAAGGTTGTACTCTCTCTCAACAGCCGCCAGCAGTTTCGATTGCTCCCGTGAAAGATACGGTTTGGCAAAATCCCCAATCCCTGCAACAGCCAATCCACAGAAGAGTTACGGCTTAGATGGGTTATCTTTATTTTTTATATTACTATCTGTCTGATGGCTGATATATCTCTTCTAATTTCTCAAGCAAGCTTATCCGTAAGATAGTTTTGTTTTATATGAAAAAACGTCTATTTTAAATATAAGTTTGAACAGTATTCGTATAAATCAAAATTGACAAATAAAGTGGCACATTATCCCTTATTGAAGTCAAAAAATCACGAATGAAGCAAGTAAAACTAACTATGTCAGCCTGACCTTTATTTTGAAGGCTAACTCTATCATCAAAGAATTGGATTTATCGAACACTATCTCAAAAAAATATGCCTAATATATCAGGAAAGCACATTTCTTACTGGATTGACTCAACACCCACAGCTAATTTTCCACCACTTATCAATAATCTATCTGTGGATGTTGCAATTGTTGGTGCAGGTATTGCGGGAATCACTGCTGCAACATTACTTAAACGCGCAGGTAAAACCGTTGCTGTAATTGAATCGCAACAAATATCTACTGGTGTTAGCGGTCATACTACAGCCAAAGTTACCTCACTTCACCAATTGATTTATGCCGATTTGATTAAAAATCATGGTGAAAAAAAGGCACAGATATATGCACAGTCAAACCAAGCAGCACTAGAATTCGTTGCTAAAACAGTTACTGAACAACAAATCGACTGTGATTTTAGTCGCCAAAGTGCCTATACTTTCGCAGAAACCGAAGATCATCTCAAGGACATTGAAAAAGAGGTAGAAGCAGCACTAAAAATCGGACTACCCGCCACATTTGTTCGTGAAACTTCCTTGCCCTTTCCTATTGTTGGTGCTGTTAAGTTTGACAACCAAGCACAATTTCACTCTCGCAAATATCTCTTACACCTGATCAAGCAGATTCCTGGTAATGGAAGTTACGTATTTGAAAATACAAGAGTACTGAAGGTCGATGAAGATAATCTTTGTCAAGTTACTACTGACAAGGGAATTATTCAGGCACTGGATGTCATCGTTGCAACTAATATTCCCATTACCGATGAAGGATTATTCTTTGCTAAAACTTACCCCAAACGTTCTTACATCATTGGTGCGCGGATTGCAGAGCAGAAAGCACCTGTGGGAATGTACATCGGTTCAGGAGAAAAATACTACTCTATTCGGACTACTCCTGACAAGAATGGCTTATTGCTACTTGTTGGTGGCGGCGGTCATCAAGTGGGAACAGTGGAGAATACTGAAGAAAAATATCTAGATTTAGAAAATTATGCCCGTTCTCGCTTTGATATCGATTCCATCGACTATCGTTGGTCTACTCAGGATTTTGTCTCTTTTGACAAGATACCATACGTAGGAAAATTAACTCCTCTAAGCAAGCATACCTTTGTGGCAACTGGGTTTAGTCTGTGGGGCATGACTCAAGGAACCTTGTCTGGAATGATACTTTCAGACCAGATTTTAGGCATTGAAAATCCTGCGGCTGATTTGTACGATTCAACCCGCGCCACTCCTTTTCTCACTCCACAAGGTATAAAGCAAAACTTGGAAGTTGGCGCTCATTGGGTAGGCGATCGCCTCAAGGGATTGAATAAATCTCTGCAAGATGTGGCTATCGGTGAAGGAAAGCTAGTCACTGTCGATGGTGATAAAGTTGCCGCTTACCGAGATCAAACAGGAGATATACACGCTGTTTCTGCGGTATGTTCTCACTTGGGTTGTGTTGTTGCTTGGAACAGTGCCGAGAAAAGTTGGGACTGTCCCTGTCATGGTTCACGTTTCAGTTGCAAGGGTGAAGTTTTACACGGTCCGACAGTGAAAGATTTAAAGAAATTTTAGCTTTAACTATTGCCTATTAAGGGTTTCATCATTTCTTAGCTGCTTGCACACGCCCTTTTCTACCTTGTGTCACCTTCGGTTCTTCTTCCTTACTGGACTTAACCATTTTCACCAAGTGCTGATTTAGATAACTCTGCGCTGAGATATACAAACTTTCCCAAATCTCTTGATTGTGGCTGATTTTTGTGCCGACTGTATTTCCGGCTGTTTTCTCCGACACCAAATATTTGCGGAAATAGTTATTCCACAGGTGTTGGAGAAAATCTTCAGCGAATTCGTCAAACGACAGAATCCATTTATAGTCCTTGTCTAGAAATACCCGATATGATGCGATTATCGGTAGTGCCAGGTCAGTTGGCGCACCAAACCCAAAAGAGTACTTGCTGTCAGGCAACAACGTCGTTTTAGGTATATCTATTGAAGCTAAATCGTTGGCACCCTTTCTTCTGGGGTTGCTGATATATTCTTGGATTATTTCGTACAGTCTTTGCTCTATCCACAGAGCATGAGTCAAGAGAGGCAGTAAAACGGTTAATCTTTCCCTTTCTGCGTCTGTGATGTTACTTGGAAGACTCATCCCTTTTGATGTTCCAAGTCTTGGGCATACAATATCTGCAATGTCAGAGAAATTTCTATGTTACCAAAACCCTTAACATGTCGCCCAAGTCCTCATCTTCAAGCCACTCCCCCGTGATTACAGAAGCTCAGATTTCAGCCGGAGGCAAGTCTGAGTAGTTCACTCGGATTCTTCACCTAGATTAGATTGGCGACTGTTGCGAATATGAAGAATTGCTACAGTATTTTCTGACACGACATATAAAACTCGACATTTTCTTTGCTTTCCAACCCAGATTTGCCGAATTTCATGACCAATCACTAAGTAGTAATCCTGCAATTAGTAAAATATAGCACTTTAGACTACGTAAACTTAATTAGCGTAGGCGTAGCTAGCCGCAGACATTGCTCTTGGGGAAAAACTTTTTGGTTTACTGATTCTAAAGGGTGTGATCGCATCGGAATTTTAATCATAAACTCTGTTCCCTGACCAGGCGCTGAAAGGCACGTTATCTGACCACCATGTTTTGAGACAATAATTTCCTGGCTAATCGACAAGCCTAAACCCGTGCCTCTACCTACGGGTTTTGTTGTAAAGAAGGGGTCGAATAAGCGATCGCGTACTTCCTCTGTCATACCGGGGCCAGTATCGCCAATCCAAATAGTCACAAACTCATTGTCAGTTACTTCGGTGCGAATCCTAATCGTGCTGCGGCAAAAGTAAATTTCTTGGGGCGATCGCTGTTTATCATACTCCTCCAAAGCATCAATTGCGTTCGCCAGTAGATTCATAAACACTTGGTTGAGTTGTCCTGGATAACACTCCACAAGCGGTAGATCGCCATAATCTTTAACGAGTTGAATACCTAGTTGGTTAGAACTGGCTTTAAACCGATTGTGCAAAATCAGCAACGTGCTGTCTAGCCCAGCGTGAATATCCACCAGCTTCATTTGGGCTTCATCCACGCGAGAAAAAATCCGTAACGACTGAATGATTTCGCGGATACGATCAGCCCCAACCTTCATCGAACTCAGCAATTTGGGTAGGTCGTCACTCAAAAATTCTAAATCTATCGCTTCAGCCAGTTGTTGAATTTCAGGTAGCGGTGAGGGAGTGTACTTGGCATAGAGATTCAAAAGGTTGAGCAAATCTTGGGTATATTGATAGGCGTGAGTCAGATTTCCATAGATAAAGTTGACAGGATTATTAATTTCATGAGCGACACCTGCCACCAATTGCCCCAAACTGGACATTTTTTCACTATGAACCAGTTGGCTTTGAGTTTCTTGAAGTTGGCGAAAGGCAAGTTCTAGCCGATTGGCTTGTTCTCGATAACGTGCTTCTGATTCCTGCAATGCTTGCTCTGTACAAATGCGCTCTTGGATTTCCTGTTGCAGCAACTGATTAGATTGTCCAAGTGCAGCCGTTCTTTGTTCCACCCGTTCTTCTAACTCAGATGTCAATTTTAAGAGGGCGTTCTCTGCCTTAGTTCGCTCTTGAATCTCCTGCTCTAGATGCACATTTTGTTCTTGCAGTCTCTTCGTCAGATTTCGGATGCTTAAATGGATTTTGACACGAGCTAAAACCTCTTCATGCTGAAGCGGCTTAGTGATGTAATCCACCGCCCCAAGATTCAACCCTCTGACCTTATCAACCGTCTCAGAAAGCGCTGTCATAAAAATTACGGGGATGTCTTTAGTTGATTCTTGAGCTTTCAAGTGTTCACAAGTTTCAAACCCGTCCATACCAGGCATGAGTACATCTAACAAAATTAGATCGGGGAGAGCATATTCGACCTGTTCAATTGCATCTTCGCCATCCTGCGCCACCAACACTTGGAAGCCAGAGTCAGCCAAGAAATCAAATAATACTCCTAAATTTGTCGGGTTATCATCAACGATTAAGATAATGCTATTTTCAATGTTGGAAATACTCATTAATTTACCCCTATATTTTTTAGAATTTCACGAATTTTTTTAACTTGAAAACCTTTAGCTAATTGACGAAACTCTAAAGAAAAAGGTGCATATTTAACATCCACTTCTTCCAAGTGAGTAACTCGCTCCACAATCCGTTTGAGATCGCCTTTCATTGCTAAATTCAACAGAATCGCAATTTCGTCTGCGGAGGGAGCTACCAATGATTGCTGAGAATTTTCTTTTTTGTTACCTTTATATACTTGAGTTTCCCCATCATCATAAATCCATTCCAGTTCTAAGTGATGCCGTAACTTTTCTAAAAGCTCTGTTATGCGGATGGGCTTAGGTAGAAAATCATTGCAACCCGCCTCTCTACTTTTGTTGAGATCGAAATCAAAAACACTGGCAGAAGTGCCAATCACGATCACATTCTTTAGTTCAGGCGATCGCCGAATGCGACGAGTAGTTTCAAAGCCATTCATTTGAGGCATCATCAAGTCCATCAAGATACAATCTGGATTTAATTCAAATGCCTTATTGAGACAATCTTGACCATCTACTGCTTCTATCATTTCAAATCCTAAAGGCGATAGCATCTTGACTAAAATCGCCCGATTTTCTGGTCTGTCATCTGCCACGATGACTTTCCGCTTACCGCCTTTAAAACCTTGAATATTTCGTTGCTCTTTTTTGACAACATCAGCGTATTGAGAAACTTCAGGCAAATCTAAATCAAAGAAGAAAACACTCCCTTTTCCTAAGTTACTCTTCACCTGGATTTCGCCACCCATCATCTGAACTAATTGGCGGGTAATTGCCAGTCCTAATCCCGTTCCTTCTGCTTTGCGATTGTGATCTCCTACCTGCTGGAACGGTAAAAATATCTCTTCTAATTGTTCTGGTGCCATGCCAATTCCTGTATCTTCCACCTGAAACCGAATTTTACCTTCCTGATAGCCGACTTTGAAAGCCACACCTCCAGTTTCAGTAAACTTAACGGCATTACCCAGTAAGTTAATCAAAGCTTGCCGCAAGCGTTTTTCATCAGCCTTGACACCTATAGGAAGTTGAGTAATCTGTTCAAAAATTAAGCAAATACCTTTTTGTTCGGCCCGGATACGGCAGATTTCGGCAATGCCTTCGAGAAAATCTAGGAAATGAAAATCCGTTAGGTGGAGTTCCATTTTTCTCGCTTCAATTTTAGAGAGGTCTAAAATGTCATTAATCAGGTTCAAGAGGTGGTCGCCACACTGATGAATAATATTCACACCATCTTTTTGTGAGTTAGTTAAACTTTTTTCACGCTTAAGGATTTGGGCGTAACCCAAAATGCCATTAAGTGGTGTTCTCAGTTCATGGCTCATGTTGGCAAGAAAATCACTTTTAGCACGGTTGGCTGATTGGGCGATTTCTTCTGCTTTTTGCAGATGCACATTTTTTTCTTGTAACTCTAAAGTTCGCTCTTGTACTTTGGCTTCTAAGTTAGCGTTGGCTAATTTTAAGTCTTTATAAAGACGAGCATTTTCAATGGAAATCGCCGCTTGAGAAGATAACACTTGTAATACTTCTAAGCGATCTGATGTAAATGCGCCAATGGTAAGATTATTTTCTAAATAAAGGATGCCACTAAGTTTTCCTTGATGGATGAGCGGTGTACATAAAACCGATTTCGGTTGATGGGTAGCGATGTATGTATCTGTGGTAAATGTTCCTTCACAACTTGCATTGCTGAGAACAACATTTTCTTTAGTTCGGGCTACATACTTAATCAGTGAAATTGGTAGCTGCTGACTGTTTGATACTGAAATTTCTTGTAGCACAGTTACATCATTTTTGTCTACTCTTTTTGATGCTTCTATTTGCAAGTCTCCTGATTTTTCTAAAATTAGGTAGCCTGTTTGAGCGCCAGCATTTTCTAGCACAATTGTCATTAATTTAGCCAACAATTTGCTCAAAACTATTTCTCCAGAAAGGGCTTGAGATGCTTTCATAACTGTGGCTAAATCCAGCGAGTATGAAGCATTTTCACCCGTATAGCTTATCATCCGAGTCGCGTTCGTACTGACAGTTTCTCGCTTTGATATCCGAAATAGTTGAGGATATCTTTTTTCCAAGTCTTTGACTTTTGCCTTCGCTCCCCAGCAACCATATCCATAGTAGGCATCGTTGAGATAGGTATTAGCAACTTTCTCTCTGCCACAAGCAAAATAGAACTCTGCTGCTAGTTCTGACGCTAGGGCTTCTTCCTGAATATATCCATGTTCTCTGGCTCCAGTTATGGCTCGGTCATAAAACACGATCGCTTTGGCATCTTGTTGCAATACTCGTGCTTTTTCTGCTTCCACTAAATCGTATTTATGCTGATAGTTGGCAGGAGAATGCAACGCCCATTGCTTCATTTTTTTCTGCTGCGCTATCACTTGGCTGAAATATTGTTGGCGTAGCTTGCCGCCGTAGGCATCGCTTTTTGATGCACTGGGATACAAAGCTAGGAGAGTCAGAGAGGAGTAGAACTTGTGTTCAGCTCTATACATCAACGCTCGTCCACCTTGTTCGTATTTTTCTGCCAGAAAGGCATTCTCAGCAGCGCGATCGTAATTTTTAAATAAATAACCTAGAATCAGTTTAGAAACATAGATAGGATAAATAGCCATATAATTATTGCTATTTATCAGAATTGGCAACATTTTATTTTCATCAAAACTTTCGCCAATTAATCGATATGGTTCCGCTGTTTTCTTAATTAAATTTAAACCTGTTTGTTGAACTATACTAGCATAAATAATCTGAAATTCTTGTTTAGTTCTTTGCATTAAAGCAATATAATGCGCTTGTTTCTGGAGAGCTATTTCTAGATTTTCACCGATAAAAAACAAATGCGTACAATAAAAACAAGCCGAATAAGAAGCATATTCTAAATCTCCTGTTTCCAGCCCTCTTTGGACACCCTCAATTAACGGTTCTATAGTATTAATAGCTGGTTCTTTCCAATGCCTGATAAAATAATTAAATGTTTCATAGATTTTCGCAGTCATCTCCTTAGCATTGAATTGATTTAACAGCTTTAAGCCTAACTGACCAAATTGATAGCCAGAATCCATGTCTTCAAAAGCGCCACATAGGAACATTCCATAAAGTACATATGCATAAGCTGACAGAGGAGAGTTTCCATCTTTCAGACAGAGATTGGTCATTTTAAAAACGACCTGGGGATAAAGTTCGGGAGCTGCAATATAAACCGGAGGAATCAGATTGATCAAGACTCGCAGTGCGGCTAATTTATAAACATCAGTCATTTCTGGCAACTCTGTTAAATCCTCAATCCGTTTTCCTCCTAAATTCAATCTAGTCAGTCTCGTCGGGGGTTTTTCTGATAAAGGCAACCCTAGCATTTTTAGCACTTGCAGTCCAGTATTTAACGCAGCTTGCATTTGGTTTTTAGCAATATAAAACTGCATTTTTGTCTCATATACCTGGACTCGATCGAGCAGGGTTTTTGCCTGTGATAAAACTACATCAGAAAGCATTTCTGCTCGTTCAAAATTAGTGTTGAGGAATTCTACTGCTGCCGTTTCTACATAGAGGTTGAGTGTCATGTCATACTGACACTGCCAACTATCTGCCGCAAGAAGTTCCAAACCTACATTTAAATATTTAACAGATGATTCATACGCTGTTGCTGCTTTTGCTTTCTGTCCAGCTATAAGATTGAGTTGAGCCAGTCTATCTTTTTGAGATTGTTGGGTGATGAATTCAGCACCAATATTTAGTTGGTTGACAATTTCAAAAATGTTTTCTTCAATGTCCGTTTCCGAGGTATGTATTAGTAGCAATTCACCAATTTTTAGGTGAGTCTGTTTTTTCTGGTCATCTGGTATGAGAGAATAAGATGCTTGTTGCACCCGGTCGTGTAAGAACTTATAGGTAATAGGTGATGGGGGCTGGTTAATGTGCGATCGCCTGTTCTCAGTCTCCATTTGTTCTGAGTCAAAAACAAGCGGTATTTTGTAGGAATTATTGAGGGGCAGAACCAAACCTGATTGCAGAGCTTCCCACAAATCTGCTGCTGTCTCTGACTGAGATGTTTTATTAATAATCGCTAAAATATCTAAAGTAAATTTGTCTCCTATGCAAGCAGCAAGCTTTAATACATTTTGTGTTTTGACAGATAGCTTTTGAATTTGGCTGACCATCAATTCAACGACATTATCAGTTATATTAACTCCCTGAATAAACTCAATATTCCATTGCCAAAAACCGCGCTCAAAGTCAAAAGATAATAAGTTGTCCTGATAAAGAGATTTGAGTAACTGAGTTAAGAAAAAGGGGTTGCCTTGGGTTTTTGTAAAAACTAACTCAGCTAGCGGCTTTACCTTTAAAACTTCACTACGAAGAGTATCGGCTACTAACTGGTTCACATGAGCACTATCTAAAAGCTGGAGGATAATATTATTTACGATCGCACCAGTCTGTTGAATCTCCTCCAAGGTCTGAATTAAGGGATGAGTGGCACTTACTTCGTTATCTCGATACGCACCAATTAGCAATAGATATTGGCTATCTGGGTCGGTCATAATTAACTGGATAAGCTTGAGGGAAGCTGAATCCGCCCACTGCAAGTCATCCAGAAACAAAACTAGCGGGTGTTCGGGTTGACTAAATACATGAATGAATTGTTGAAACACCCGATTAAATCGGTTTTGTGATTCTGATGAGCCTAATTGAGGAACTGCTAGCTGCGGGCCAATAATCCGTTCTAATTCGGGAATAACGTCTATAATCACTTGAGCATTGGAGCCAAGAGCATCTATTAGTTTTGATTTCCAAACGGCGATTTGGTCATCGGTTTCTGTTAGCAATTGCCGCATCAAATCTTGGAATGCTTGAATTAGAGAAGCAAAAGGAATATTCCGCTTGAACTGGTCAAATTTACCGGAGATAAAATAACCGCGCTGGCGCACAATCGGTTTGTGAACTTCGTAAACTAAGCATGATTTACCGATGCCTGAGTAACCAGAAACTAGCATCATTTCTGTACTACCAGAACTTACGCGATCGAATGCTTTTAACAAAGTAGCAACTTCTATTTCCCGTCCGTAGAGTTTTTGTGGGATGGAAAATTGGCTGTATGAATCTAGTTGACCGACAATAAAGTGAGAAATCTCGCCATCTATTTGTAACTGAGTCATACAGGTTTCTAAATCAGCTTTTAATCCTAGAGAACTTTGATATCTATCTTCAGCGGTTTTAGCTAACAATTTCATTACAATGTCAGAAACCGTTAAAGGAATTTTTGGATTGAACTCTTGAGGCGTTATTGGTGTTTTGGCAATATGGCAATGAACAAATTCCAGAGAGTCAGCGGCATTAAATGGCAGCGAACCTGTCAGCATTTCATAAAAGGTAACGCCTAAAGAATAGAAGTCGGTACGGTAATCAATTGACCGATTCATTCGTCCGGTTTGCTCCGGTGACATATAGGCGAGAGTGCCTTCTAGTAAATTGGGATTGCTGATACTTTGATTTTCTTTTTCTAACCGCGATGCAATGCTGAAGTCGATAATTTTAACTTGCCCAGTTTTTGGGTTAATAACGATATTGTCAGGTTTAATATCTTTATGAATAATCTTGGCTTGATGCAGTTGAGTTAGAGTGGATGCTAACTGAATGGCTATTGTGAGAAATTCGGTTAATGATAATTGGCGATCGCTAATATACTTTTTCAGAGATTCTGCACCAAAGTCTGCCAAAATTAGGGCTAGACCGTTATGATGATTTTCTAAAGCTAGAGACTTGACAATTCCTTCTATATCTACTAGAGTCTGTGAGATTTTATATTCATGTCTGAGTCGGGTTAGTTCTTCGAGGCTGGGATACTCGGCTTTCAGGGCTTTAACGATCGCAAGAGTTTGATCTGACTGCTTGGAAGCGCGATAAATAACGGTATTGACACCTTCATACAGAGCTTCAATAAAGTTGTAACTGGGAAGAACAGGTATCATTTTTCTAAGCCTAAGTATTAGGATGAACTGGGTATGAGGCTAATGAACGTTATTCACCACTGTCAAATAAAAGGACATTCAGGTGTTGTATTTAGCATTCCCAGCCAGTCCAAAAGTTTTATAAGACTAAATAAAGCTCAACATTTGGAAATATAAGTTTGCACTTAGTGAGAAAAATTGCACAACATTTCCTCAAAACAAGGTTTGTGCGAGATTTTTCTCTGATCGCCCGTGTAATTGACTGCGTAATCCACCAGTATTCGATCCCCTTTTGTAAACCTAATGCCCCTTCTTGAAGCAAATCGAGAAAATCTAAATTGTGATTCTGGTACTTTTTCGCAACAGAAACCACTAGCCGTCTCCAGTTCGCAACTCGCAATTCGCAATTGCGGACGTAATTGATAATTGATTCATCTTGGAATCAAAGCCTGTAATTTCAATTATGAAAAAAAACAGCGAACAGCGCCTCTTGACTTGAGAAGGGCTGTAAGACAACGCTAAAGCTTTGCAATACAACCAAAATTTTAATTAGATATCAATATTTATCTGTTCTATCTGTCTAGCAGCTTTATCCCAAAGCTTTGCAGAAGTCTCATCTTTCCAATGATTTCTGAGATTTTCTACTTTTTTATGACTGATTCGTTCTAACATTTCTAGAACTGCGGCTAATGTTAATCGATCAACAATTGCCTCTAAACACTCTATATATTATTTTGTTATAATTAACCTCTTGAATAACAATAAAAGTTAACTTTTTTCTTGAAGAATCGTAAATGTACAATTTTACTGTTGTGCATCACCTAATTATATGGACACGATTAAATACGTTCTGACTGAAAACCAAATGCCAAAAGCTTGGTACAACATCCAAGCTGACTTGCCACAAGCCTTACCACCAGTTTTAAATCCTGCTACTGGTAAGCCAATTACACCAGATGAATTATTACCTTTGTTTCCATTGGCACTGATTGAGCAAGAAGTTAGCCAACAAAGATGGACATCTTCTAGAGTATGCCAATGAGATACAGCTTGATATCAATCGATTCCTTCAGGACATGACAAGCCATATTCATGCCGAGCGGGTCGCTCAGAACATTCAAGGCGGTATACAAAGCGGTGTCAGTAATACGCTAGCTTTATTTATTAACGGATTTCGCTATAGGGATGCCTGGGATACAGAGAGATTACTCGCAGCGATTCTCGACTAGAAGCTACACCAACACGCAAGCTAGAAATTTTAAAACAATTCGCTAACGATTCTCAAATATCTCGCAGGTTTAAACAGGAGGTTCACAAATGAAGATTTTTGTTGCAGGCGCAACGGGAGCAATCGGTCGTCCGCTAATCGCGCAACTGCTAGCGCAAGGACATGAAGTAGTTGCGTTGACACGTTCTCTAGAAAAAGCAAAAACTTTAGCTGAACAAGGCGTGGAATTAGCGATCGCAGATGTGTTCGATGCAGATGCTGTTAAAGCTGCTATCACCCGCACTCAGCCGGAAGTGGTGATTGAACAACTCACTTCCCTACCCAAAACCTATACTAGCGAGTCGATGAGCGCAGCATCAGCCCTGAATACTCGCATCCGTCGAGAAGGGGGTGCTAATGTGCTGGCGGCAGCGCAAGTGGCTGGCGTGCGCCGTTATCTGAGACAGTCGATCGCATTCTGGGCGATTCCCGGGGCAGGTTTGGCAGATGAAGAAACGCCATTAGCTTTTGATGCCTCGCCTGCGGTTGCAGCAGATGCTCACATAGTCACTGAAATCGAACATCACTTACTAGGGAGCCCCAACCTAGAAGGGATTGCTCTGCGTTATGGCTTTCTTTACGGACCCGGTACTTGGTTTGCCCCTGATGGCGATGTTGCCCAACAGGTACGACAGCAAAAGTTCCCAATCGTTGGGAATGGGGAAGGTGTATGGTCGTGGATTCATATTGAGGATGCTGCGATCGCCACAGTTGCAGCAGCAGAACGAGGCAATCCTGGCATTTACCTAATTACGGACGATCAACCCTTAGCGGTACGCGAGTGGCTTTCTGCTTATGCCCAATGGCTCAATGCTCCACCACCTCCGCAGGTATCGGTTGAGGATGCTCTGCGAATTAGTGGTGCGGATGCTGTCTATTATGGTACTCAGATGCGAGGCGCATCAAATGCTAAGGCAAAACGTGAATTAAATTTTCAGCCCCGACCCTTGGAATGGATAGGTTAACACCGCCGTGGCTCATGCCAGTTAAGAATTGAAGGGAGAAGAAAGATGAAGATTGCTCAATATGGAACAGCGATCGTGGTCATCCATGCGATCGTACACGGACTGCATGGTTTAGCGCATGTGGAAATCCCAGTTCCCCTCTCAATACTTCAAAGTTTGTTTGTGGGTACTGTAATTTATGCGATTCCCATCATTGCAGTCGTTTTACTTTGGACACAGTTTTACCGCATTGGTAGCTGGCTCTTGCTCTTTTCAATGGCAGCATCAGTTCTTTTTGGAATCTACAATCATTTGATCGTGATTAGTTCGGATCATGTGTCTCAAGTTTCCTTTGCAGGTTGGGGATTGCTATTCCAAATCACAGCCATTCTGACATTAATTGTGGATGGATTCGGCTCTTGGATTGGCATCTGGGCATTGAAAACCACTCAGGAACCAGAAAAGATTATATGAATTATTTCGATTATTTTAATCACCATCATCTGTTATTGTTTACTTGCTTGCTCCCAATTTAGAGCAGTTTTCTTTCATTAGAAATACACACTGAATTATCTAATTTCTCATTGCACAGGATCTAATATGAACCACATACTCAAGAATAAACGCGCCCTCATTACTGGAGGCAGTCGCGGTATTGGGGCAGCGATCGTCAAACGTTTAGCAAGTGTTGGTGCTGATGTCGCTTTTACATATACCAGTTCACCCGATCGCGCTAACGAAATCGTGCAGGCAGCGCAAGCATTAGGTGTCCAGGCTCTTGCCATTCAAGCCGACAGTGCTGTGCAGAATAGAAATATGAATGAGAGCGATCGCTATGAAATGTCCAAGATGTTCATCAGATCATATTTGCAAGAATGGGCGGCAGCGTGGTAAACAAAATTACATATGGCTTACAATTTCACTGCAAAACGTGCGCCTTCTTTGGATATCCAAAAGATTCTCTATTCCGAAATTGTGCTGCGATCTGCTGCCTATCTTTATCTAGGATATGCAGCTACTCCTAAGATTGTTTTTCCATGAGTAATGACAGAGGTAAATAATCATGCACGACTGTCTTTATTCCTCTTACCCATTACTACGGCACATTCAGCACTATAAAATTTGCTGGTTTTGTCCCCACTGTTGGACAACGATACCTGTCTTTTCTGAAATAAAATCCACCATCACAGCACTATAGGAGACTCATCGTGATGACCCAAAAATCGTTTACAACTCAGCTTCAAGAGCAAGTTAACTATACCAAACCTGGAGCCAGCCGAAAGTCTTTGGTTAAAGATGAGCAAGTGCAATTCTCACTGGTTTGTCTAACGGCGGACACTGAAATACCAGAACACGTAGCTTCACGGAATATCTCGGTTGATGAAGGGGATTTTCTTATTGCTTATCGCCTTTTAATAGATATCTGCTATTTTATTTTTCTTTCCCCTAGTTTTACCCGATTAGTTTCTATATTCAAAGTTGAAGTTTTTCAAGAGTTCTAAATATGGCAATTATTAAAGGTTCTGAGCTGTTTATATTTGGGGGTATTAGAATTGGAGATGATAACCTTCAAGGAACAGTATATAACGATCAAATGTATGGCTATAGCGGCAATGATACCTTGAATGGCGGTGGTGGTAATGATTACCTTGATGGAGGCGATGGAAACGATCAGCTATTTGGTGGATCGGGTGAAGACATCTTATTTGGCTGGTACGGGAACGATCTTCTTAATGGAGGCGATCAAAACGATCGCCTTTATGGTGAAGGAGGTAACGATAGTCTCTATGGGGGTGCTGGCGATGATTACCTTGATGGAGGTGATGGCATCAATTATATGTATGGGGGTTCGGGAAATGATACTTATATTGTTTCTAGCCTTTCTTACTATAACAATGACATTGTAATAGAAAATGCTAACGAGGGAATTGATATCGTTCGTGCAAACGTTGATTACACCTTGGGAGCAAATGTAGAAAATTTACAATTGATCGGATTAACTGTTAGAGGAACTGGTAATCAACTCAATAACTCAATTACTGGCAACGAAGCAAACAATATCTTATTTGGAGATAGTGGTGATGACACTCTTCGTGGTGCATCTGGTAACGATAATTTAGATGGTTGGAATGGTAACGATCAACTTTTTGGGGATGCAGGTAATGATGTTTTGTTGGGATACTTTGGTACTGATTACCTCAATGGAGGCGATGGAGACGACGCTCTTTATGGTGAAGCAGACGGTGATAACTTATCTGGAGATTTAGGCAACGACTATCTCGATGGAGGAGATGGCAACGATAATCTTTATGGCGATCTTTATGGGCAAAGTGGTAATGACCAACTTGTTGGCGGAGCAGGGAACGATTACCTTGAAGGTCAAGGTGGCAATGATACTCTAACTGGAGGAAGCGGACTGGACTCTTTTAAGTTCTACTATAGAGCAGATGCTGGTATTGATACTATTCAAGATTTCAATGTGTCAGAAGATACAATATACTTTAGCTCCCCATTTGGCTCTGGATTAGCTTGGGGTACTCTCAGCAGCGATTGCTTTGTAATAGGTTCGCAAGCGAGCGATTATGATGACCGATTTATCTACAACAATAGTACAGGAATTCTCTCTTTTGATTACGATGGAGCTGGTGGAATGGCTCAATTCCAATTTGCACAGCTTTCTCCAGGTTTAGCTTTTAGTGCAACCAATATTTTTGTAACTCCTGCTGGTTAATTAACTCAACTAATCTATACAAATCTACGTAACTAGATTTGTATAGATTAATTCTGCATTACCAGTCCTGCCTCTGTTAGTGCAGCATTAATATTTTTAAAACACTGCTCTGTTTGTTTTACAACATCATCAGATATGGTCATCGAACTGTAATCAAAACCCGTGGTACCAGAAACAAAAACCCAGCTTTCATCAACAACTGCTCTCTTATAAGCAATTTCTTGCTCAAAGATAGAACCAGAAGATATGAATTGACGACTCATTTAATTGTGGAATCTCCTTCCAAATGTATCTACAATTAAACCACTATCAACCAATCACACAGTACAGACTTACACCCCGCAGCAAAGTTAACAGCAATCTGCCACTGCCCCAGATACCCATTCCAAAACGGCTCCCCATCAGCCACTCCAACAGCCTCCCCGATTGTGGAGACTAACTGATTGTAGAACGAGCCAGCGCTGTCCAAGCCTTGCTGCAATTTCAGTTTCAGCCCTTTCCAGCCAAGGGTAACAGCGCTTTCCACTGGCGTGCTTTTTCAATTCGTTTCCAGAGAGTTCAAGACTAGGCTCTTTTTGAGTACGAGGATTGGACTTAGCATTAAAATCAGATGTTATGGGTGATAAAAATACTAAATTTTTAGTAGTATCCGGAATTATAATATATATTTATCATGACGTGATTATAAATACAATCAAACTAATCAGTAGTTAATACTAGGCTAAAAAACAACCGTTTTAGTTAATTTTAATAGTAGCTAAGACCTAAATAAATAGAATATTTTACGGAAATAGATCAAAGTAGTAACTTCTTGTTCATTCTCACAGAAAACAGGACTCAAATAAAGTTGGCAGTGGTGCAAGTTTTCCGTTTCTCGTACCGAAGGATATTGCCTATTCATTTGCAACTTCGGAAAATCAAATTCTTGGTGATTTGTAAATAACTTTAGTTTGGTACAAATGTACTGTTAAATTCTATTTATTTAAGTGAGTCTGTATTTTATCTGCGTAAGCCGCATCTCGTTCAAGTTAGTCTTAGGGACGTACTTCTGCGTTCAGAATTGTTCTCTTTTTACTACGATTTCCAAGAGATGGATACTATTAGAAAGAGGAATGTTACATTACCCAAAGAATAGGGAATCCTAGATTTTAGTACCAAGCAAATATATTAGTCAGTTAGACAGGATGAACTTTCAACAGCAAGGCATTAAATCCGGTAACAATTTTTCTGTAAACCAAGTGCTAAAAGTTGATGAAGCCAGTAGAAATGGTCAGGAAATTGAAAATCAATTAGCAGAGCCAGATTTGAAACAGTTGCAAGATAAACTTTTATTACTTATAGAACGAAATCCTTTGCCTTTAATTGAGTGGAATACAGCGTTTCAAGTAATAGAATGGAATCTGGCTGCTGAACAACTATTTGGATACAGCAAAAGCGAAGTACTTGGTTGTCAGGTATCAGAAATAATTGTGCCAGAAATTGAGAGAGTACAAGCCATCAAAATAATGAAGTTATTAATTGAAGAGAAAGTGGGAGGTAATAATCTCAGTAAGAACCTGACAAAACATGGAATAGTGATGATTTGTGATTGGTGCCACACTCCGATAACTAACATGGATGGCAAGGTAATTAGTATTGTCTCCACAGTGCAGGATATTACAAAAGTAAAGTCTTTTGAAAACGCTCTGCACGAAAACGAAAAGACTTATCAGCAAATTCTTGATGCAATTACAGATATGGTACTGGTTAAAGGTGCTAAATCTCGAATAATTTGGGCAAATAAGGCATTTCGTGATTATTACGGAATGAGTGAGTCACAGCTTCAAAATATGATTGATGCACCCTTCAGCGAAGCAGATCATACCCTGCAATATATCAAAGATGATACCTACGTATTTGAAAGTGGACAGACCTTAGAAATTCCCCAAGAGCCAGTAACTCGATACAATGGCGAAGTACGCTTATTCCATACAATCAAATCTGCGATCCGTAACGAACTAGGTCAAGTGATAATGACTGTTGGTGTAGCTCGTGATATTAGTGAGCATAAACAAGCCGAGAAAGAACAGGCGAAGTTGTTGGCAATTCTAGAAGCAGCACCAGACTTTATCAGTACTGCTGACTTAACTGGGCAGGTTCTTTACTTTAATAAAGCAGCTCGTAGAATGTTGGAGCTAGGGGAAGAAGAATCCCTTCATAAGAGAAATTTGTCCCAAAATCATCCGAAATGGGCAAATGAGATTATCCAGAATCAAGGATTACCAGAATCAGTTAGAGTCGGTGATTGGGTTGGGGAAACAGCTGTTTTAAAAGCAGATGGACGAGAAATTCCCATATCCCAGGTGATTATTGCTCACAAATCACCTGAGGGAGAAGTTGAATATTTCTCGACGATTGCAAGGGATATCAGCGAACTCAAAGCTGCGGAAGAAGATTTACGGCAAAAAGCGGAAGATTTAGAGCGTACTCTTAAAGAACTTCAAAGCACCCAAGCTCATTTGCTTCAAAGCGAAAAAATGTCCTCTATTGGTCAATTGGTTGCTGGAGTAGCTCACGAAATGAATAACCCTTTGGGCTTTATTGCTGCCAGTGTAAAACAAGCTAAACCTACCTTTGCTGATATTGTTGAACACTTAAAGCTTTATCAAGAAAAGTTTCCAACTCCTGGAAATGAAATTCTTATCCATGCTGAAGAAATTGACTTGGAATATAGCTTAGAAGATTTTCCCGAAATGATTGATTCGATGACGATAGCATGTGACAGGCTGAAAAATATCAGTACCAGTCTCCGCACTTTCACCCGTGCTGATCAAGACTACAAAAAACCTTTCAATATCCATCAAGGAATTGATAGTACCATTCTAATTCTCAAACATCGTCTGAAAGCAAATGAGCAACGTCCAAAGATTGAAGTTATCACAAACTACGGTAATTTACCTGAAGTAGAATGTTTTCCAGGTCAATTAAATCAGGTATTTATGAACATAATAGCGAATGCTATTGATGCCTTGGATGAATCAAGTACAGACCGGAGTTTTAGGGAGATTAAAGCCAATCCTAATCGGATTATGATTACCACCTCATTGGAAAACAAACAGGTTGAAGTGAAGATTGCTGATAATGGTCAAGGGATGAGTGAATCAATTAAACAAAAAGTATTTGACGACTTGTTTACTACCAAAGGTGTTGGTAAAGGAACAGGATTAGGATTAGCGATCGCTCAGTCTATTGTTGTAGAAAAACATGGCGGAACTTTGAATGTGAATTCTACCTTGGGTGTTGGAACAGAATTTGTGATTACCTTACCGATTCTGGCTCAGGCTCAAAGTTAACTTGGTCGAAAGTGTGATTTCAGTTAACCGCCGCCAACCAATCACAGACCACAGACCTACACCCGCCTCCAAACTTAACCCAAACTTGCCACTGTCCCAGATAGCCATTCCAGTAAGGCTCACCATCAGCAACGCCAACAGCCTCGCCAACCTTGGAGACTAACTCAGTGTAGCAAGAGCCAATACTGTCCAAGCCTTGCTGCAATTTCAGCTTCAGCCCTTTCCAGGTTTGTCCTTGAGGACTGGACACTACCTCTTCTAATATTTGGGAGGTTGTGTCAATCACTGGTGTCGATAAAACTATATTATTAGTGACTGACACCAACTCACTGTATGATACTTCATCCCGATTTAACCACCGCTCGAAAATCGAATCACGCTGGTCATCAGGGGCAACGAATTGATAAACGCACTCCCGGTTTTCACGCTTGCCCAATCGACCAACGTAAGCCAATTTCAAATCAATCTTGGCAAGTAACTTCTGAGCGATGCCTTCGGCAACCCGAAGCGGGAACGCTACTGAAGTCAGTTTTTCCGAGATACTGACATTCAAGTAATTCTTGATAACGTGCCGATGCTTTACAGCCAGCGCTTTAAACTCCACCATCTTCTCATCAGTCCCCCGTAGCTGAACGTCTGGTGTAAGAAACTGCAACAGATTCAGATTTTCGAGTAACAATACAGCAGGCAACATCTGCCCCTTGTTAAAATCTGGTTTCCAAACCGAATTCTCCCCAGCTTCTAACTGCGATGTAGCTCTTTTGGCATCACGGTTCGTCAGAAACTCTCGCCCCAGTGTCAAATAATAGTGCATCCGTAGTTGGGGATACCACCCATCGTCATCTTTCTCGACAAGCTCAGGGGTTACGTCAATTTCGTAGCGACGGGATAATTCAGCCTTGCGCTGCTGGTGTCGCTCGATTTTCGTTTTCGCCCTTGTGTCTTGCAGCTTCTTGAGTTCGGCATCAGAGATGGTTAGAGAATCCGCGATCGCTTTACACTCAGCAGCATACAATTCAACAGATGCCGCCTTAACCGACTCGATTACAGCCCCACTCTCATCATCGTCGGCATCCGAGGCATCAATAACCGTGTACCCATCTTCGACCAAACCCGCAACCACCGATTCCCGATAGCGCCGCATCTCTACGTTAATCACAGAACCACGCTTACCCCAGGTTTGCAAAGATTCGGGCTGAAAATTCTGGTCAACAAAGCTGTAATCGTCATTATCCGCCGCCGACAACAGCGCAATGTTAGCCTGTGTTGCGACGTGTTGACTTCTGAGCAATCCCCCTATGGACGTGGAACCATTGCCCACAACCGACATCCCCCACTCTCTGACCCAAATGTGACGGTCAACAGTTTCCCGGAGGCGTGCCAACATCTGACGCACGGAGTTAACATGCACTCCCTGAAATATCCCCCATACACCATCAAAATGTCCTCGAATGTCGATGGATACGCCAGTTTCTAAACTTGGAGATGCGATAACCAAATCATACTGGGTGAGAATTTCGTTCAAGTGAGCGATACAACCGAAAGCCGCATGAGATGGATCAGCAACAGATTCGCTGTCTATCTTGCTCCATCAAGATAGATGATGACCCCCAATGGAGATCGCTTTGTCGAGTGCGGCAATCAAATTCTTCGGGTTGTTGCCAGAATAGTTGTAACAGTTGCCCGAAACGGGCTGATAGTTGTTGACGATGACGAATGGGTTAACCCGATATTCTCCAGCGAGTGATAAAATATACTTTACTTTTGTGTCGGAAACATCGGCACTTGATAAATAAATCTTTCCCTGACTGCTGCCCAAAACATTCTGTACCAGTTGTTTGAGGTTTTTGAGAACAGATACCCGACGCTTTTGCACTTCAGTACCAGAGTTAAGCAAATGCCAGAATACCTGGTCGCATTCATCGATGATCACAATATCGTTAGTCCAGTCGTTGGGATTAAATCGCGCCTGGCTTTCGTGATGTAGTGAATCCACACACACGCCATATCCTAATAATGCACCTGTTTCATTCGTGCGAACTTCTGTGACATAATTCACTCCAAAGCGATCGCATAATGCCTCACCAAGTTGAATCCGATGGGTGATGATTAATACCCTACGTCCAAGGTCATGCGCCTTCGCCACCTCAGTAGACAGCCATTGGGTTTTACCAGTACCTTTGGGAGCCTTGAGGATAATCAGTTTTTCACCTGATGGAACAAGCAAGTGATCCAAGAAGCGCTGGTTAAGTGCGTAGGCGTAGCCCGTCGCAGACATCGCAGGCGGATAAGTCAGCAAAGTAAACAGCTTAATCTCCCACAACTCCAATGCAACGGCTGTGTTGTAGAGCGCGTCAAATGCCGGTTGACCGTGAGCATAAAATCATCGACCCCTTTCTCTGCCCCTAACGGTAAATCAATCACTCGCAGGGAACAGCCCTCATTTACCAGCAACCGTCCCATACGACTGATAGCAGTTCTTACCCGTTGGACTGTTTCAGGTTTATTGTCCTGGTCAAAGCAAATGTTAACCTGCCTCCCTTGTGTTGCGAAATGTTTCAAGTCGGGAATCAGGGATGGTTTACCGATGGCAGTACCGTACTCATCTTGGGGGGTGCGGTATCCAGCGTTTACTCCCGGAATTGCGATCGCTGGTGGTGAACAACTCGCCGCGCAGTTGCGTAGCTCCAAGTGAATTAGCTATCCATCATCGTCACAGACAATCCTTTCAAACACCGCCTAGTTTAAGCAATTGCATTCTCAAAGCCATAGCTAAATTATCTATCGTCAGCGCTATGTTGTTTGGCATCAGTGCGTTAGGCTACTGGGGATTAGAAATTGTTGAAGCTAATACAATCCCGACAATAGAAGACAGATACGATTGGCGAACTCAAAAACATATTTGTTTCGGTTGGATGCTAGTTACTTTTTCTAGCTTTCTTGGAAGTGCTTCTTTTGGTAACGAGTTTCACTAATCAGTTCCAGAGGATAAAGCCCCTGATAAAAGTCATAATTGAGAAGCAATCTAATATGATTGGTATATTGATTCATGAAAATTTCTGTTGGTATTATTCTCAGAGAGTTAAGCAGCCTTAAAAATTAATGCGACGATAGATTTCAGTCAGGGGAATTTCTACGTTTAAACTGTGCAGCATAATCGTGCGCTCAAGGTGAGAGTGAACTTGCCATAGCCAGCGATCGTTACTGTTACGATCCAAATTGTGATATTGCTCAATGTAGGGTTCAGTTTGACTCACAAGCAGATATTCACAGAAGCTGGCAATCGAGCGATATTTTCTGAACTTGTCCCCTCGATCATAAGCAACAGTCACGGGTGATAAAACTTCGACAATAAGCATTGGATTGAGAATTTCATCATTGCGATTGCCATTGAACTCTGGTTCACCATTAACAACCATCAAATCGGTATAAGTCCCACACTGATATTCGGGAATCCAAACTCGCAAGTCGCTGTTATACAAACGAAAATCGGTGTCTCTCAATAAAAACCCTAAGTAAATTAAGAAGTTGCTGGCGATGGCACTGTGAGATTCCGACCCTCCCGACATAGTAATAATCTCTCCGTTACGGTATTCATGGCGTTCGGGGTTGGTTTCTTCCATAGCCCGATACTCGTCTAACGTCAGGCGAGTTGTTATTATATCTGGGGGACTGGTTTGAGCAAAGACCACAATCAACCTCTTAAATAATTAGCTCTAAAACTATTATCTGCAAAGTCAAGAAGAATTGCTATTGAACGATAGAATGCCGCAACCTCCAAGTGGGCGATGTGCTTCCATCGGCTGCTTACTGATGTGTTTTATTGCCTTTGGGCAAGAATTCATCCAGTTCACCAATGGCAAGGAAATGTTGGTAGAGACGGCTTGGCGCTCTTAATGGAAACGAGTACTACAATACGCTAGTAGTTGAAATGGTGAACCGTTACTTATTCCACTTCATCAACACGCCATCCACAATCGCAATCCCCCACTGCGGAAACTTCGCCAGCAACTTCTTGATCACTATCACAAGTGCCGGGTCATCATTCCAGCACTCTTGCAAAAAGTTCAACCCCGGATTATGCCCCGAATTTTCAGCTACTTTAAGTTTATGCATACGCTCCGGTCGCGCATTTGCCCTTGCAACTATCGCCTCATGCGACCATTTTTCAGGACTGGGGACAGGCGCGGCGGAACTTTCACCCTCATGATCTGCTTTCACTTCTCCACCCGAAACTGAATTTTCAACCATCAATAAAGCAGAATAACTTTGTTCGAATGGCACTAAGAAAAGGGAAAATCGTTGAGGCAGCAGGGGTGCAGAGGAGCGGAGGAGCAGGGGAGAAAGAAGAAATTTTAGGCATACGAACAGATATTTAGAAATTCCTCTCTGCACCCCTGCCCCCTGCTCCTCTACAATCCTTACGCTGCCTACTATTCAGCTTAACTTAGTGCCATTCAACCTTGTTCTACCTGCCCCTGTATTTGATTGGCGATCGCTTCCTTGGAAGAAAATTCATTTTGGGCAACGGGCGCGGCGGAAAAATCGCCTTCATGAGAGACTGCCGCCTCAATACCACAGTCCTGCTTTTCAGCCAACAACGGAGCAGGTTGACTTAGTGCAGCTTCCACAAGCGCCAGCGATGTACAGTCATTCGCCGTAGGCGAGTCTTTCTCGTTCTCTGACACGCTTTCAACAGTCTGAGGCGACGCGCCCCTCAAGGGCGCATGAGCCGTCTCCTCAACTTGCGAAATCTCATTTAGCGTGTCAGAGACACAGCTAACGAACTCATCATTTGAGTCCGTTAGCTGTTCCTGAGTAGTTCGTGAGGTTTCCTGTAACCCCTGCTCTGACTGGTCTTTACCTAAAATAGGCACTTAATACAAAGCACCCATTTCTTCAGAGCCAGCATCTTTATCTGAAATATCAGCATAAGGTTATCGTTTTTCAGCATCTGGTTTTAGTGACGCAGAATTGGCTTTCCCCCAAAATTCTTTCATCCGGCTACCATGCAAATTCTTGATCAGCCAAGCAACGTCTCGCGTCCATCCTGAATCGACAAGTCCTGCTTGAAAATGAACAACCCACTTTCGGAGAGAATTTTCTTTGCAGAGATAAAAGTACTGTAACCCAAAGCACTTGTCAGAGGCATCCACCTAGAACCGTAGGGGTCAGCCGTCCAACACTCCTGCCATAGCTGATTGACTGAGGGCTTTTGCTGCGATCCCCACAGCATATCTTCAATCGGGATAATCACATGAAGTCTTAAACAAATCGATGATTTTTCTGAAATCTGCATAAATAGCTAAAAATCAGCAGATAAGACAGTTAAAGGGAAACCCTAATTTTGAGTCTTTAATTCGATCAAAGCGACTTGACGTATTGAACGTAAATTCTCATCTCTTGGATATATTTCAATATGAAATCAGGCTCAAAATTTATTCCAATAAACGTGTCTATTTTGTTACTCAGAATCAAAAAATGGAGGTAGATAACATCGTAGTTTTTCTCATAAAGACTGCTTTCATAGATTTCGAGTTGTCAATCTAATAATCAATATGCCATTACAAAAATTAGCTAAATTCCTTAATCCATTAGGTGAACCTGTAATAGCACCAGGTGGTATTCAGGATACATCATTCAATCGTGATGCCCTTTCCAGGTTTGTTTGCAATACCCTAGATGAAGCTTTAGCAGCCGTACCAGGTGGCTTTGACGTTATTGTAGTTGGATCGGGAATGTATGGCGCATATTTTGCAACCGATATATATAACAAAACAAAGAATTTTGGGTCTGGTCGTCCTCGCCCTAAAATTTTAGTTCTTCAAGAAGGCCCATTTTTGATTCACGAACATTTCCAAAACCTACCTTTGGGATTAGGAGGACTTTATGAATTACCTCTTGCTAATCTTCTACCTGAAGGACAATATCGAATCATTAACGTAAATGGTACATCAGAGGGGCAAGGAGTTCCATTTGGACGCGATTTTGCCGGAAAATTCCGACCTCATCATCGTTGTGTTGGTGGGAAAGGTCTTTTTTGGGGTGGTTGGTCTCCTTCCTTGACTACTGCTGATTTGGTTCAGTGGCCAAACTCAGTCTCTGCATTCTTGAAGAGCGAACAAGGCTATAATTTTATCACTCAAGAAATTGGCGCAGATTACGATGTTGATAGGCGTGGCAAAGAAGAGGACTTTATCTATGGCGGACTTTACGAAGCTTTACTCAAACGCTCTCGTAAATTAACTCCATTCAACCTCCCAGTAGATAGTTATTCAATTGATCGTGTGCTTCAACCACCGATCGCAGTCAAAGTTGAATCTGAATTATCCGGATTGTTTAGTCCAGATAAATATAGCAGTCTACCTGGTCTTTTGAGTGCGATTCGGGAGGATGTAGGAAGGTCAAACAATAATGATCAAGATCGCTATCTATTTTTAGTACCAAACGTTACTGTCCTAAATTTAGAAACACAAGAGGGAGTTGTCCGAGGCATAAGAGTTGCTGTTAATGACCCAGTTGGTGCAGGCGAGATAGTTCAAAACATTACAGTTCCTGAGCAAGGGATGGTAGTTTTAGCCGCTAATTGTGTCAATTCAACCCGCATAGCCAGAAACTCTTTTCCTCGCCCAGCGTTACTTACAAAAGAACGTATGGGAGCTAACCTGATGGTTCATATCCGAGGTAATTATCTTTGGAAGATAAGCCGCACCCACCTCGAAAGTTTACCTATCTTAGAAGAAGAAGGATTGTTAAAAGATATCTTCAAGGATAAAGTTTTACAGCAAGCAGCTTTACAGATTGAGGGTACAGCAACAGATTTAAACTCCAATAACCTCACTGGACGCTTTCACTTCCAATTTTACGCAGCACCCAATGCTGGCAATAACGCCGAGTACTCTCTTTATCAGATGATACCCGATCGCGATGACCTACTTGAGAAAGCCCAACAACTAAAAGGTGAGCCAGATGCCAATGAATGGATCACCGTAGGGATAAGAACTTGTGGGGAAGATTTCGGTGACAAAGAAGCGCCAGTAGAATATGGCGGGGTACGTAGTGCCAACACTAGTTGGATGGATACCAGCCCCTCAGCTAAAGACCGTTTTGGCAACCCAGAAGGCTATGTTCAACTTGTGGAAACGAACGAGGTATTGAAACTTCGTAATGCACAGAGGGCAGCAGCTTTCCAATTCATTGCTCGGTTAGCCAATGTGACCGTTGAAGAAGCTGGCAAAAGACAAGGTGAATCTAACGCTAATCCCAATATCGTACTTGTTGATGCTGTTGAAGACGGCTTAGGAACTACTTATCACGAGTGCGGTACTCTTTGGATGGGAGATGATCCAGAGACATCTGTAACTGACGTGCATGGACGCTTTCATCATGTTGCCAATGCTTATTGTGCCGATCAGTCCTTGTTCCCCACAGCAGGCTCGGCGAATCCCGTGCCTACAGGGTTAGTGCTGGCTCGTAAAGTAGCTTTAGGTATTACTGAGCGATATCAAGAAGAAAAGCCTTTTGAAGACAAAGATGCTGGCTTCCAATCTCTCTTCAACGGTAATTTTCCTGGTGTATGGCGTTCTGTTGGGGCTGCAAACTTTACACCTTTACAGCCTTTAGGACAACCTCCTATTATTGAAGCAGGGAAAGCTGGCGTAGATAGTGTTTTAGGGTTGCTCTATTATCAACCGAAGCAATTCAAAGATTTTGTTCTGCGTCTAGAGTGGAAAGCCTTTTCTATACGTGCGAACTCTGGAATATTTTTACGTATCCCAGATCCTACAGGAAGATCCCTCGACAACTCTTTCTATGAAGCTTGTACAGAAATTCAAATCGATGAAACTGGGAAGAATTATCGAGATGATAGAAATCCTCAATCAATCTTTGGGGGATTCCGTGAGAAGACAGGCGCAATTTATACTCTTGCTCCTGCCACACAGGGGATGAGTAAGGTAATCCGTTCCAGATTTACAGCTGATGGGCCTTGGAATGTTTACGAGATTACTGTTCAAGGCGATTCGATTGTTGTAGTTCTTAATGGTGAGAAAGTATCTAGCACTACTATTGCTGCACCAAAGCGGAGGGAAGGTTATATAGCCCTACAATGCCACACCGAAATTGTTCAGTTCCGCAATATCCGCATTAAAGAATTGTAAAACACGGAGAATATAATAACTATGCCATTAGATTTAACGACCAATTCAGGGCCAATTGATCAAGATAATCCCCAAATTGCAGATGTTCTCAAAGACTTACAAGGAAACATCCTTAACGGGCATGGACGAGATCATGCTGCCCATATTTTTATCGCCTTCGATAAACCCAATCAGATCGAAAACGTCAAAAAGTGGATTGCTAGATTAGACGTTACTTCAGCTAAAGCCCAATTGGATGGAACAGAACGCTATAAACGAGAGAAAGTTGATGCGGGTTTATTCACCCATTTTGCGCTGAGTGCTAGTGGTTATGCTCGTCTCGGCATCCCAGCAAACAAAATACCTACAGGAGCAAACCCACAGAAACGAACGGCTCCACCTTACGCCAATGCTTTTCAAGAAGGGATGAAAAATCGCGCCTCAGTTCTTCTTGATCCGCCTACGAGTAACTGGGAAAGTGGATTTCAAAACTCAATTGATGCAGTTTTGCTCCTTGCTAACGATGATCCGGCGGAATTAATCGCTCAGGAAATTAAAATTCTTGAACAACTCAAAGATGTCGCCACAGTCAGAACCATCGAGCGTGGGCTTACCTTACGACGCAAATTTGATACTGCCGATACGACTAACCCTAGTAATGAGTTCGGTGTAGTTGTCGAACACTTTGGTTATGCTGATGGTGTTAGTCAACCTATCTTTCTTAAAAAACAGTACGAACGAGAGAAAAGCCTAAAAGGAACTCGTTTCTGGGAACCAGCTGCTCCTTTAAAGTTGGTTTTAATTCCCGACCCAAATGGCAAGACGGCAGACGTTAGTTTTGGCAGTTTCTTAGTTTTTCGCAAACTCGAACAGAATGTGCAAGGTTTCAAAACTGCTGAAGCTAAGTTAGGAGAAAGCTTAGGACTGCCAAGAGAATTAGCAGGAGCGATGGCAGTGGGACGTTACGAGGATGGTTCACCTATTGTCCTGCAACCTGGTAACGGTGCTTGGGCGAACACAAACAAACCCGCTATCCCCAACGATTTCAATTATCAAGGTGATAAGTTGGGTTTGACTTGTCCTTTTCATGCCCATATCCGTAAAAGTAATCCCCGATTGGAATCTGTGAAAGCAGATGGTCCTTTCGCTAAGTCGAAGGAGGAAGAACTAGGACACAGAATTGCTCGACGTGGTATTACCTATGGAGGACCTCTCAGCAGTTCTGATAATTTAGATGATCTTCCCACCAATGGAGTTGGATTACTTTTCATGTGCTACCAATCAGATATCTGGGAGCAGTTTGAGTTTATTCAGCGTTTTTGGTGTAATAATCCCAACTTCCTTGAACCTGGTATTTCTGGTGGCACAAATCCAAACTATGATAAAACGGGATTAGACGCGGTTATCGGTCAAAAGCTGGGTGAGCAAGCCGATCCAGTGATTAATGAAGCTCCTAAACCCCCAAAAAATTGGCCATCACAGTGGGGTAAATCTACAGTCAAGCCCGAAATTCCCGACGAAAATCAATTTGGTCAATTTGTCACTCTCAAAGGTGGGGAATATTTTTTCTCTCCTTCGATTAGTTTTTTAAAAAATCTCAGTGGTAGTTCACCAAGCAAATAAGGACTCTAAAAGTCGGGTAAAGGGGAAAGGTGAAGGGTTTCTACTTTTTCCCTTTCCCCTTATTCAAATAGCACTAAGAAAAGCTAAAACCCTTACCAATCAAGCAGTTTGTAATTGTTTACATCATTTCGATGTGGTGATGTGTGAAAAATTACTGAGAAAAATTAAGAAGGCGCTGGTTGCTGATGGAAGAGTGATAGTTTTTGAGTTTATTCCTAATGCTGATCGTATTAGCACCGCCTCTAAGCAGTAACTAATGCCTTTAACGCCTCATTGATGCCCAGCTACGAGCAGCAAGATGGGAAGATGGGAAGTAGATTCACAACACCTTACTTATCCTGATCAAACTGAGATCATGCTTAGAAACTCCCTTAATAAATTTGGAACTGCTTCCATATATTGGTTTCGATGGATTGCATTCATTGTGGATAAAACTGGTAGCCACCTCAAAGCTGCAACAATAGGAGACAACTGTTGAGCTTGCTCAAACGCTTGTTGGAGTCTTTCTTTAGTCTCATATTCAGCCCATTGTTCTAAGTAGAAAGCTCTGAGTCGCTCAAACCAAGATGAATTTTTTGCTAATTTAAATCTCCTCTTCAAACAATCGTAGGTACTATGGAGGCTGAAAAAAGGATGAGTGATGCTACTATCACCCCAGTCAAAAAACAAGTAATTTTCATCGCAAATAAAAATGTTCCCATCGTGTAAATCACCATGATGCAAAGTTTCTGGTATACCAAAGGTCGCTAGTTCTTCACATAATTTAACTAATAAGTTAGCCTGATTCTGTAAGCACTGATATTCGAGTAAATTAAGTCCACCAGGCTGATTCAGCCCTAACGTTTCGGTATCCATTAGCAGTTGTTGAAACCTAACAGGCAAGCTTGCTAAACGACGATCAGGCACACCCAGTTTCAGAAACTCATTAAGATATTTGGTACAATCCTGTTGCAATTTTGCATAGCAGGGTAAAAGATTCTGCCAATGTTTAATGTCATCTTCAATTTTCAGAGTGTTCTGAAGCATCATCCCTCCATCAAGCATAAGTAGCCAACCTTTCTCCCCATTAATCGCTAAAACTTGTGGCATACATTGAGGATACCGATGCGATAGAACTTGGCTAAGTGCGGCTTCATAAGCAAGCTCTGATACAACTGCTTTGAAATAAATGTTGCCGATGCTTGTAGGTATTTGCAGAACTGTTGACCAGTGACGAACGCGAAGCTGCTTAATTGAATCAATACGTTTGATATCTTTTTGATGTAACTCACAATTAATCGGCGTTGCTGAATCAAAATATGAATCAGGCGATCGCTGGAATAAAACTTGTACCTCACATCGTGAGCGGCACTGAACCATACTTAAGATAATGTATGACCAGTCGGATAGAGTGTCTCAGCATTTTT
>NZ_JADEXT010000094.1:0-11442 GCF_015206985.1 Nostoc sp. LEGE 12447
TGTCGGCGGGGGTGGATACTGCCACTGTTAGGAAGTTAGCACCTTCTAGGTAGGAGGAGGCTAATCCGTGGGTATACCAAGAGGTGACGAAGGTGGTGCCGGTCAGCCAACCGCCTAGTGCTAGGAAAGCGCAGGGGAACAACAGTATCCCTGACCAACCTACGAATACGAAGCGATCGCGCTTGAGCCAGTCGTCTAGAACGTCAAACCACCCTCTACTAGGGGCACGTCCAACTGCGATGGTCATTAGAGCAAATCTCCAAATGTTTATAAGTACAGGTTGTATCTGTATTATAGATGGCGAAATAAAAGCCTTCTATAAGCAGAAAGTTAACCGGGTTGTTA
This sequence comes from Nostoc sp. LEGE 12447, assembly GCF_015206985.1. Lineage (NCBI taxonomy): Bacteria > Bacillati > Cyanobacteriota > Cyanophyceae > Nostocales > Nostocaceae > Nostoc > Nostoc sp. LEGE 12447. Next base: position 346 of record NZ_JADEXT010000094.1, read on the forward strand.
ACCAAGTTTACAATTTTTTACACACCTTTAATCATATTAGGTGTAAATCGCTAATTTTTCTAGGGGTTTTGTAATAAAAATTAATTTTTTATCCAAATGAGGTAGATAAAGCAGATGAGCAGAGAGGAAAGAGGTAATTTGAATTCTCCCCCTTGCTTCTGCACCCTGCCCCTCTGCCTCTTCCAATGCCCTTTTCCCTAGAATCACTCAGCTGACGCTAAAATGAGTCCACAGTTAAATTTGATTATTGCTAAATGTTTACCATCGATTTAAGCATCAGAAACACTGCTTTCCCTATTTCGGTACAACGTAAGTCAGCAGAGGATGCTGAGGCTGTCTATCAGCTAATTTTGGCAGCAATCCGTTCTGGGAATCCTGACATTGTGGAACTCAAGTGTGAAGGCAAGACAGAGAAAAAAATTGCTGTCCGCGCTAGTGAAATTTCTGGGGTGCAGATTGTTCAGAAAGATGGTACAACCCCTGGTGGTGGCAGACCACCTGGATTTTTCGCTGTAGCTGCTGAGTAACCAAGGTTGACAAATGGCTCAAGTGGGCATTGAGGTCAAGGATTTAAATTTCAGTTGGCCAAATGGAGAGAAAGTTATCAAATCTTGCTCTTTAGAAGTACCCAAGGGTGAGTTTTGGATGCTCTTGGGTACAAATGGCAGTGGAAAATCAACGTTACTTAGACTACTGGCGGGGTTATTGGCTCCTGAATCTGGGGAAATTCGGGTTTTGCACCCCGTTGGCTTTGTTTTCCAAAATCCAGATCATCAACTAGTGATGCCAACGGTTGGTGCTGATGTGGCTTTTGGATTGGTGGAAGAAAAGTTGCCACCTGCTGCCACTAGAGCCAGGGTTGAGGAGGCGCTGGGAGCGGTGAATTTGCTTACCCTCCAACGACGACCTATTTATGCACTCTCTGGGGGACAGAAACAACGAGTGGCGATCGCAGGTGCGATCGCCCGTCGCTGTGAAGTCTTATTATTAGATGAACCCACTGCCTTACTAGATCCAGATAGCCAGTTAGATTTAGTTGCTAGTGTCCGTCGCCTTGTCAAAAGTCGAGGGATAACAGCCTTGTGGGTAACACATCGATTAGACGAGTTAAATTACTGTGACGGCGCTTTTTTGCTAGAAAAAGGCTTTCTGGTAGATAAAGGTGAAGCCCAACGCCTTAAACAACGTCTGATGGAGGTACACAGCGAAGCCTCCTAATTAAGTGCTGTTAGCGATAGCGGGGCGTTTAGCCCGTGCTGAGTAATGAGTGCTGAGTGAATAAGTACAATAAATTGTACTTAGCACTACTGAAATACTACTAAAAAAGAACTGTAACGCGCCTTTATTTAAAAGGCGCGTTTTAAGTTGGTGCGTCTATCTTAGGTTGTAGTTTTGTGAGGTTGCCGTATTTTTTATTCTATGTAGCATAGTGTTACAGACAATGCATCAATTATTATAAAACTTATGAATGAATTTTGTTAACTCTAGAAAATTGTGATTAAAAACCATGCCCCGTTCCTTACTCCAAGCCGTTTTGTTAGTGGACGGCTACAATATAATAGGCGCTTGGCCTTGCCTTAAAAAAACGCGTGATAGCGTTGGATTAGAGGCCGCACGGGGCGAACTTGTGGAAGCAATGACTGGTTATAGTGCGTTTCAAGGTTATACAACTCAGATAGTTTTTGATGCCCAATATCAGAATTCTTCTAGCAATAAAGAAATAATTACTGAGCTTTTATCAGTTTATTACACTGATTTTGGGCAGACAGCAGATACTTATATTGAAAAATCCTGTGCTTCTTTTCGTCACCAAATAGCCCAATCTTTAATTTCTCGTGTGATTGTTGCTACATCAGATCGGGCGCAGCAGTTGATGATACAGGGGTATGGGGCTGAATGGTTGTCGGCGCAACAACTTTGTGGGGAAGTGGAAGCTACTGTCTGCCGGATGCGACAAAAGTATCATACGCGCAAACAATCGAAGAGTAGATTTTTAGCTAATGCTATTGATGCTAAAGCACGGCAGCGTCTGGCTGAATTACGAATGGGATTACAGTAGATATTTAGTATCTAAGAGTCTCTGCTTAAGTTCCTGAATGGATTTTGGCTACAAAAATTATCTAAATTAAGCATCTAAAAAAAATATTGGCGAAAGTACTTGCCAAATCTTATTTTTAGCCCTAAGATTATAAATCGTGAGTGGTCCTCAGTAGCTCAGTGGTAGAGCGATCGACTGTTAATCGATTGGTCGCTGGTTCGAATCCAGCCTGGGGAGTTTATCAATTTTGGATTTTAAATTTTGGATTCTAGATTATCCATTACAGACTTATGGTCGCTTGACTCGGCTGTGACGTTTCTGAATCATGGGTCTTTTGGTGCTTGTCCTAAACAAGTGCTGGAGTTTCAACAAAGATTGCGATCGCAACTCGAACAGGAACCCCTACGCTTTTTTGGTAGAGAGTGGGAACCTCTGCTAGACGATGCCAGAAGTAAGTTGGCGGCGTTTGTGGGTGCTGATGTGCAGGATTTGGTATTTGTCCCCAATGCGACGACTGGCGTTAATTCGGTGTTAAGGTCGCTGACATTTTCACCAGAGGACGAAATACTTACAACTAACCACGAATATAATGCTTGCCGCAATGCACTTGATTTTATTGCCAGTCGCACTGGTGCGCGGGTGGTGGTGGCAAAAGTTCCTTTCCCGATTGACTCGCCACAGCAAGTAATCGCAGCGGTAATTGAGCGAGTTTCACCAAAAACCCGATTAGCACTTTTGGATCATGTTACCAGCCAGACAGGGTTAATCTTCCCGATTCAAGAGTTGGCGAAGGAGTTGCAACAACGGGGTGTAGATACGTTGATAGATGCTGCACATGCGCCTGGAATGATTCCCCTCGATTTGCGAGAGATTGGGGCAACTTATTACACGGGAAATTGTCATAAATGGCTGTGTGCGCCCAAAGGGGCAGCATTTTTGTATGTGCGGCGAGATAAACAGTCAGAAATTCGTCCTCTGACAATTAGCCACGGGACAAATTCGCCACGCACTGATAAAAGCCGCTTTCAGTTGGAATTTGACTGGACAGGTACAGACGATCCTACAGCTTATATGTGTGTGCCAGAAGCGATCGCTTTTATGGGTTCGTTGCTACCTGGTGGGTGGAGAGAATTGAGACAGCAAAATCATCAGCTAGTGTTGCAGGGAAGACAGCTAATTTGTGAAGCGTTGGAAGTGCAGCCGCCTTGTCCAGAAGAGATGATTGGTTCAATGGCGGTTGTGCCAATGCCTGCGACTTTGGAAAAACGCGATTTCATGTCTATACATGATGAATTGTTTGATAAGTTTGGTATTCAAGTGCAGGTGATGCCGTGGCCGGAAAAACCTCGGCTGTTGGTAAGGATTTCGGCACAGATTTACAATACTTTAGAGCAGTATGAGTATTTGGCAAAGGTGTTAAAGGGATTGTGCTGTTAATCTAGTTTAGGAAACTAGCGATCGCATTAAGAGTCTGTTCTGCACTCTTAGCAGTAAACATTGGGCCAGCAGCCAAATAAATATTCTTGTCAGATACCAAGTTTAAGACAATATTGTAGCTGGTTGAACTTGTGCCTGTTACTGTGTCAATTGCGACTGCATCCATATTCAGCCCTGATATTTCTGAAAGTTTAGCTTCAACTACTTCTTTACCGAACCAACCTTCACGTTTAATAGTTGCTTTGTCAAGGGTTTTATCGAAAATGCAAATAATTGTGCCATTCATCAGCATATAAATAATGCAAACAGCACCACTTGCAATCAAAAATAAACCTAGAGGATAAGTCCACAAACGACTATCTTCATGAATCGTTAATTTTGCTTCTCGTGAGTTTTTAAGATAGGCATTAATTTGTGCAGCCTTAGATTCCTTCTGAGTGCTGTCTGCATTTACTAAATCTATCGGAATTGAACCATTACTTGTCACAAGTACCAAGGGATAACTATTCCCAGCAGTCGTACTAGTGTCTAGTTTTGCACCTATCACCTCTTTGAGATTCCAAGTTTTAACTTGAGATTTTAAAATACTTTTGGTGATTAATTGGCAACTTTCTTGAGTAGGTTCAACCCGATTACAAGTAAAAGTAGTTGTCTTTGCCAGTGTCGTTATCAACAAAACGCCTCCTGCTATAAAGAATCCGCCAAAGAACCAGTAGAGGATGGCTGCTGGCTTAAGTTGTAGTTTTAATAATGTTGAAGTTTGCTCTAAGATTTTGAGTTTCATTGTTGTAACTGTAATCTTTACTCAAAGCAGCCTACACATAAAATTTAGATTTCCGTATCACAGATTGAAATGATTTAGTTTTAAATCTCGTGTTAAAAAGCTTTGTGGCTTGTCATGATATGGCAAAACCACATACCCAAGAACTAGATCGCAAAGACATTATCGGGCTAGTGCTATTCTTTTAGGTGATTGCACTTAAATTGCTGAAACTAGGATAACGCTTTACATGACTTCTGGAGCGCTGCCTGCCAATCCTTTTGTAGCTGCGGGGATGATTGAAGACCCCAGGCTGTTTGTCGGTCGTAAAGATGAATTACACGCGATCGCATCTCGGATGAAGGGCGATCAGCCTACAAGTATAAATATAGTTGGTGAGAAGCACATTGGTAAATCTTCGTTGCTGCATTATTTTGTTCTGACTTGGCAGCAGCGAGTATTAAACAACAGCAGTAATTATGTGGTAATTTACCTACCGTTACGGGGTGTAGATTGCCAGACTGAAACGGGTTTCTATGAGGCTGTAGCTGAAGGTTTACTGAGTCACGTTCCGGGATGGCAACAACGCAGTCTGCAAAATTGTTGGAAGACTAAACCGCTTAATCGTCAAGCATTTTCAGATGCGGTTAAGCAATGGAAACAGCAAGGAAAGCTACCCGTCCTCTGTTTGGATGATTTTGAAAGCCTTTTGAAATATCCCGATAAATTCGATAATGGATTTTATGACAATTTGCGATCGCTGATGGATAGCAACGCCTTGATGCTAGTGGTAGCTTCCCGTAAAAAACTGGATGTTTATGCTAATGAGCATCGATTTGTCTCTAGTTTTTTTAATATTGGTCACACTATTTCTTTGAAAGAACTAACTACAGATGAGGCTATTGAACTGTCGCGCTTACCAACTCGCTCTACAATTGGTGCTGCTTTGAGTGTAGATGAACAGAGTCATGCCCAGCAGTGGGGTAATCGTCATCCTTACAAGTTGCAATTGGCTGGTTACTATTTGTGGGAAGCACGTCAACAAGGCAAGGCAATCAAGTGGGCGAAACAGCAGTTTGAACAACAGCTCACTAAAGCTAAATCCCCATCCAACGGACAGCAATGGCAATTATGGCTGCGTTGGTTAGTTTGGGATTTACCAGTGCGTCTAGGTAAGATACCCCAATTCATTGGTGTAACTGTAGGTGATATCGGCAACTGGATTACTGGGTTAGTCATGCTGCTTTTACCAGTTTTGGTTTTGGTGGGTGTGGTGCGCTGGAATGAAGTTTGGGATTTTGTGCGTGACAAGCTGGGGATAAAGTAGCAATGAGTAATACGTCTCCAGCATCAGGCTTTTGGAATTATGTGGCTGAATGCTTGCGCCTGCTGTATTGGAGTTACTTCAAACCTTTTACCTTTGAACGTTGGCTGCGCGATATCCATCCAGAATTGAAACCGAGAGATAACCCCTTTGATAAACGGGCTGAGTTTCGTACTAACCCCCGCCTACGCCGCTATGCTGGGCAAGTTCGGTGGCTAACTGCTGTAGTCCCAATATTTGCCATGTTGCTGGTAGCACCAGTTTACATTCTGGTTAGTGGTGAATCATTTAACTGGTTCATAAGCTGTGTTTTTTTGACAGGCTGGTTTATAGGAAGGGTTATAGACCGTGGCAGTAATGAAAATAGGCTAGTTATTATCTTTGTTGCTGTCCTTAGCATATTTTTGGCATATCAATTTTTATCAGGCGTGGCGTTCCGCGTGGTGGTAGGCGTGGCAGGAGGCATGGCGCTAGGCGTGGCAGGAGGCATGGCGCTAGGCGTGGCAGGAGGCATGGCGCTAGGCGTGGCAGGAGGCATGGCGCTAGGCGTGGCAGGAGGCATGGCGCTAGGCGTGGCACTAGGCGTGGCGCTAGGTGTAGCACTAGGTGTGGCGCTAGGCGTGGCGGTAGGCGTGGTGGTAGGCGTAGCAGGAGGCGTGGAAGGAGGTGTGGTAGTAGGCGTGGTGGTAGGCGTGGTGGTAGGCGTGGCAGGAGGCGTAGCGCTAGGCGTGGCGCTAGGCGTGGCGCTAGGCGTGGCAGAAGGCGTGGCGTTTATTTTGGGTGTGTTGCGGGTTTACTTCTGGTTGCCAGAATTACTGTGGATACTCATCTTGTTCTTTGTTTCTGCTAATGGCAAGCGGGTCAATTGTTTGCGATATCTGCCGCCTCGCTTTGATGAATTGATTATTTTGCCTCTGCCTTTCATGAATGTGATGATTGTAGAGGCTTATCGAAAGAACCCAATCGCTGCCCGTGAGACTATTAATTATCTAATCTCTTCCACCAACCAGCAAAAAGTTGCAGCACAGGCAATTTCTGGTATTGCTGTAGATATTCTCAATCGTTGTCAGAGGTTGAGCGATATTGTAGAAATTGCCAACCAACTAGTGTGGATTCCCTCACCACCGCCAAGGGAACTTGGTGTTGTACTGCCCCAATTTTTGGAAATCAGCCACAATGCACGGGCATCAAAGGAAGCAACTTCACTTTATCGTCAATATGAGTTACTGAATATTCCCATCACTGCATTACGCCAACTGGGGAAAAGTCTAGCTTATGCTCCTTATGCTCGCGTTGCTGTCTCTTTTGGCAACGCTGCACAAAGCTGGCTAACTATATTAGAGACGGCGCAGCGTACTTTAGAAGAACAGGCACAGCGATCAAAAGAAATTCGGCAAGTTTATATTGCTGGTAACTCGCTAGACCCGGAAACAGCAAAAAATCGTTTCAAAGGGCGAATTGATATATTTCGGGAAATCGAATCTTTAACGCTTTCTGAGCAACCGCCAGTGTTGTTACTCTATGGAGGGCGGAGGACAGGGAAAACCTCAGCGCTGAAATATCTACCTTATAGAATTGGCTCAGATATTGTACCTTTGCTGGTAGATTTACAAGGAGCAGCATCAGCCACAACGTTAAAAGGATTGGCTGAAAATTTAGCTCAACAAATTATCGAAGCTGCACGGCGATTACCCCGCAAAGTATTCTTGCCTAATCCAGATGCCAATAAACTAGCTGAAGATCCATTTCCCGCGCTGCAAACTTGGTTAGGAGAAATAGAACGCAAATACTCCGGTAAGCAATTTCTCCTGTGTTTGGATGAATATGAACGCCTGGGTGAGGTAGTGAAAACAACAAGCAGCCGTGCGCCGCTCAATTTTATTCGTAACCTGCTGCAACACCAACGCAAGTGGATTTTACTTTTTAGTGGTTCGCAGGAGTTATCTGAACTTGATGATTACTGGAGTGACTATCTAATTAACACCCGTGCTTTGCGAATGACTTACTTGCACGAGTTAGAAGCCCGCGATTTGATTCAACAGCCAGTAGAGAACTTCAGCGATATTTATGAACCAACTGCTGTAGATGAAATTATCCAACTTACTCGCTGTCAACCTTATCTGGTTCAGTTGGTGTGTTATGAGGTGGTGGAGTTGCTAAACCGCGATATCAGAAGAAACAGGCGAGAAGCAGATACAGCAAAAGCAACTGCACAGGATGTTAAAGAAGTTATACCTGTTGTGCTTGAACGAGGCGATCAGTATTTTCGGGAATTATGGAAGAGTTTAACAGATAGCGATCGCTCTCTCCTGCGCCGGATAATCTATGGGGAAACTCCCACACCGCAAGACAAAGGTGTTATTCGCAAACTAACGCGAAAAGAAATCTTGATTCCAGAAGGCAATGCTTTTCAAGTGCCTTTGGTGCAAAAATATATAGAACAGTTGCTAGAAGAAGAGTAATATAACAGTCCTATAGTGGTTCTCGCTTGGGTGCAGTAAATTTTTGACCTCTCTCCTAAAAGGCTACGGTGTACACACATCTTTCTAGAAAACCAAAATTGTCTTAGATCCCCCTAAATCCCCCTTAAAAAGGGGGACTTTAAGAGCTTTTTGCCCCCCTTTTTAAGGGGGGTTGGGGGGATCAAAAGCTTGTGGCGCAACTTTAGAAGACTTGTGTGTACACCGTAGCTCCTAAAAGGAGAGAGACTTTGAATCTTACTCCCCAACGCTAGAAGGGAAGGGGCTGGTGTTTAGGTCTGTATTCCATGCAAATGTCGCTACAGTCATGACGGAAGTTACTACAGCCTGCGCGAAACACGAAAACGTCAAAGCAGAAGTTACTACAGCTTGCGCGAAACACGGAAACGTCAAAGCAGAAGTTGCTACAGCTTGCGCGAAACATGAAAACGTTAAAGCAGAAATCGCTACAGCTTGCGCAAAACACGGAAACGTCAAAGCAGAAGTCGCTACAGCTTGCGCAAAACACGGAAACGTTAAAGCGGAAGTTACTACAGGGAAGGCAGAAGTTGCTACAGATACAACAAATGTCGCTACCGTTGCAGCTTTGGGCTGTAGTAGCTTTTTATAGCACTTGCAGGCCTATTGCCTATTGCCTATTGCCTTTTCCCTGCTATAAATTCAAATTAACTATGAAATATCACAGTCAGTAGAGGTAAAAACGCCAGCAGAAAGCCATGCCAAGATTGTAATTGAGCTTCTGGGGTTGGTTCTGGTGGTGCTAATAGAGCTTCTACTCTTTGTTCTAAGCGATCTGCACCAGAGGAACCTAATGCAGCACAGCAAATTTCTGATAAGACGGGGCTGCTACTAACTACTAATAAAAGTGATTCCGCTAACACCAGAGGGTCTACCTGCAATGCTGCATAACCGTCGGCACGGAGTTCGCGCAAAGCTAACAGTTCTTCCCACAAAGGCTCTGTATTGGGCAACCATGCAGTGCAAGAACGTACCCAACCCAGCCAGAAAAACCAGAACGTATCCCTATAATAGTGATGCCCTTGCTCATGGGCTAAGACGCTTTCTAAATGAGCCGGTGAGAGAGTTTGTACTAATCCTTGGCTAACCACTAGTTCTGGTTGCCAAAAACCGATTTGACCGGCGAACAACGCCCCTGTTTGCAGCAGTCTGGCTCGTCTATCGCCAACATTCACCAAAGGGCAGTTACGGGCAGATTCTACAGACTGCCAACCTTGGAAGGCAAGTTTAATGCATGAAATGGCAAAAAATGCCAAATAAATTAATGCTAGTAAATAGCTAATTGAGCCTGTATACATCCCGCCCATTTGTCCTTGAGGCCCCATGAACAGCACAGCGATCGCAGTCATGAAAATTAGCAAGGGTGGGAAGAGGAACAAAAATAGCGATCGCTGCCACCGCAGATTCCAATTACCTTGGTGTTGATTCCAAGTGGATCTTAACCACCAAGCAACTGCCAAAGAATTCAAAATCATTATTAGATGCATCATTTTTCCTCCCTGGCCTGGCGTGCAGATTGAATACGTTTGGCGATCGCTGCTATTTGCTCACTAGCTGCTTCATCCAGACTATCAGCAAAAGCTGCAACAACATCGGGGTTCCCCACTGCCAGAAATCGCTGTAACTGCTCATGAGCTTTGATGACATCTGATTGCTGCTTACTCAGCATTGGCCGCCAATAGAATGCTCGCTCTTTTTTATCGCAGGCTAACCAACCTTTATCAGTGAGGCGACGTAAAACGGTGGTGACAGAAGTATAGGCTAATTCGCGGTTGGGATCAGTCAAAATGCGATCGTGTACATCCTTGACTGTGGCTGAACCAAGTTCCCAGATGATATTTAAAATTTCCGCTTCCAAGGGGCCTAAAGATAGTTGTTTAGGGCGGTAGTCGGGTAAAGGTGCCATAGCGATTTCGATTTGAGATTTTGGATAAGCGGAGTGGAGGTGAAAATTTCGGTTTTTGTTTGGCAAGGTTAGTCAGTATGCGTAGTGGTGCTAACTTGGAATGCCAAATACAGTTTTAGAAAGCCTGTTCTTGTTTTACATTACAGGATAATGCAGTAAGTCTGAAAGTCTATAAGCATGAAAGTAGACTTTTTGAGTGTTTATTATATATTGAATGGGTTGCATAGTGCATTCTGATGCTAAAAAAATCCCTGAGAGTAATTGTAACTATAGTTAGTGTCACCAACTGGGTAGAATGTTATTTGCGGAAGTTGTATTAAAGCAGGTGTATCCAGCACGTGAAGCTATTTGTATACCACACTCCTGAATTGACTCCAACGGGTAAAGCGCCAGAATGTGCGATCGCAGTCGATGTTTTGCGGGCTACCAGCACAATAGCGACAGTTTTGGCAGCTGGAGGCGAAGCTGTACAAGTATTCAGCGATTTAGATAAGTTAGTTGAAGTTAGCGAAAAATGGCCCGCTGAAAAACGGCTGCGAGCTGGAGAACGCGGTGGCGCGAAAGTACCTGGCTTTGAGTTGGGTAACTCTCCCCTCGATTGCACACCAGAATTAGTGCAGGGGCGACGGTTGTTTATCAGTACCACTAATGGCACTCGTGCCTTACAACGGGTACAAGACTCCCCAAATCTCTTAGCAGCTGCCTTGATTAACCGGGCGGCGGTAGTGCAATTTCTCCTAGAAAAACAACCAGAGACAGTGTGGATTGTCGGTTCCGGTTGGGAAGGTAGTTTTTCTTTAGAGGATACAGTTTGTGCGGGTGCGATCGCTCATAGTATTTTACAACAAACACAGTTGTCACCAGAAGAACTAGCTGGTAACGATGAAGTGGCTGGTGCGATCGCTCTTTACTCTCAGTGGCAAGATAATTTATTAGGATTATTCCACCAAGCTAGTCACGGACAACGATTGTTGCGTCTTGACTGTCTAGATGATTTAAAATATTGTTCCCAAACTGATATTTTAGATGTTTTGCCCATACAACAAGAGACGGGAGTTTTAAAAAGAGGATAGGGAATGGGGAATGGGGAATGGGGAATGGGGAATGGGGAATGGGGGATGGGGAATGGGGAAT
>NZ_JADEXT010000051.1:0-44244 GCF_015206985.1 Nostoc sp. LEGE 12447
ACTCAGCAGCGATGATTTTAGCGTTTACAACGGCTATCCAGCTTTTGCCCAGCAGAAATGTTTGGCTCATCTACGCCGACACTTCAAAAAACTAATTATTCTTCCAGGTCTTCACAACCAAGCTATTGGCGAAGCTTTTGTTGATTTAATTGATGAAGCTTTTAGGAATTATGCTCGATGGTTTGAGACTCTTGACTCCACCAGTTACAACGATTGGGTCAATCAATTCAAATCTAAATTGTATTCCTCACTCCATCAGTGGATTGACAAAGCAGGAGCTACGGCAGGCCAGCTTTTACGTTCTTTGCGCGATAAAGCAAATCAATGGTGGTATTTTCTTGACTACCCTGAAGTCCCTCCTGATAACAATCTCGCTGAACGATCGCTGCGTTTAGCTGTCACAAAACGTAAGGTTAGTGGTGGTTCTCGTTCAATGGAGCGGTTTCAACATACTGCCAAATTGTTGACTGTGGTGCAAACCTGCCGCCGTCAAGGTAGGTCTGTGATTGAGTTTTTTGCACAAGCTCTAGTTGCTTACTCCAATAATTATCAGTCTCGCCCTTCTTTACTTCCGCAATATTAGACCTGAATCCTTACTAACTACGAATATCACCAAGCCGAAGAAATTTGTTCAATTGGTTCTGGGTCAGTTGAATCTGCCGTTAAACAGATTGACCGTCGAACAAAGATTTCTGGGGCACAATGGAAACGAGAAAATGTCCCTCAAGTCCTGGCTCATCGCTCTGCTTACCTCAATGGATTATTGTCGGTTTGAGCTACTTCAAAAAGTGGGATGCTCCCAAGAATGTTTGCACGGGTTATGCTTCTTGCTTTGTGCTTACCTTTTTTAATTATCGATTGCAGTTGAGAAACTTCATCTTCATTCAAGTCAACAATATACTTTTTCGCCATGTTACACCCCGTTTTTGGCTATTTTACCAATTAGAGGTTTTACTTAGCAAAGTTACCTTGGCAGACTACTAGAGGAATCACGAAAGTGAAAAAACGGCGGAACCAGGGCTGGTAAATCGCTAGAGGATACTGATGATAAAAAACACCATCCAGGATTTGCCGTTTTGTCCAACGAGGCGGTCTAGTTTTCTTCTTTTGGGGCAATAATGGCTCAATGATTTCCCACTCTTTATCACTTAAGCTGCTAGAGTACGGCATTTACTTCTAATCTTAGCTCGTTATCAAAGATCCCAAATGGGTTCTATATGAGAACGCTATAAATTTTCTTTTTGGCGAACAGCGAGGACGGCTAACTGAGCGATGAAAAACGAAAAGTAGGTATGGAGTGGCAACCAAAAACTAACCCCTCCAGAATGATATGATTATTGCTAGATATTTATTATACAACAGAGTATAAATAGATTTTGATCGCGCTTGTTCACTGTTAATTAACTGAAAGTATGGTTAACTGGAGTCGAGTCATAATGAACCGTGAAACGGCAAAGCTACTAGATAATTTGCCGTACCAAAAATGGCGAGTAATGGAAATTTCGGGAAATTCTTGGCACAATTTTGGCTTCCAAGAGTATAAAAATATTAACTATCCAGAATATGATATTTGTTCTGCACCCTTACGAGAAAATTTTGATTTAATTATTGCCGAGCAAGTTTTTGAGCATCTGTTGTACCCCTATCGAGCTTGTAACAACATTATTTCAATGCTTTTCCCTGGAGGATATTTTCTTATATCGGTACCTTTTCTTGTGAAAATTCATAACCGCCCCATAGATTGCACTCGCTGGACGGAAACTGGACTCAAATACTTTCTCCACGAATGTGGCTTTCCTCTAGATAATATTCAAACTGGCTCTTGGGGAAATCGCCAATGTATCATTGCTAATATTGCGAACTCCTCTGAATGGGTCAAATATGATCCTCTCTCTCATTCTCTAGAAAACGAAGCTGAATTTCCCTACCACGTATGGGCATTGGCTCATCTAGATTTTAGTCTGGCTTAGGCTGAAAAATTTAGCTTAAATGAGTGTCAAACAATTTATCAAATCAAGCATAGATTGTTGTTAAATTATTTAATTCAAAAACTAAAACGTCCAGATGTTCCCATGTTTATCGTTTACTTTTTAATTACTTGGTGAGAGAGCGAGTATCATTTTTTTGGTAGTTGCGTAAGTCGGGACCAATCATCTCCCAATGATGCAACGCCTTTACAAGACGAGTCATACTTGCATTTAAGTAAGGTAAGTCTGTGTTAAAAAATCAATTTATGCAACAAAGAGTAAACTCAGTAAAGAGCTTATAAATGAATTGTTCCAGGGTTTTTACAAAACTCAACACACTTTCGTTTTATCGAGTCACAGTTCAAGAACTTGATACCATTGCCATTGAGCGAAACTCTTTTCATGGTGAGTGGAACTATATTATCAAACCCCAAATTTCTCCCTAATTGTTCAAGTTATTTTTACATGATGCCTTAGTTCCACTGCGAAAAGAGAGCCGGGAAGTTTTAGTAAAGTATTTACAATTGCGCCAACAGCAAGGAGAGGTGTTAAACAGCCTTAGAGCCTGTCAAGAAACAACTTTTACAATTTATTATCTAGAAAGCTTACTGAGAAAGCATTTTTAGCTCAAAAGAGGCAAGGTTGTTACATGACTTGCTCTTAGCCCACTGATGATTTCACACCATGCTTCATACAAGGGTGAACGCTTGAGTTATCACGGCATTTACAACGCTTTGGAAAAAATCGGTGAAATAGCTCACATTGAGGATTTGCATCCTCACTCCTTTCGTCACACCTATGCCACTGACTTATTGCTATTGGGAGTTGACCCCAGCCATGCACGAAAACTAACAGGACATCAAAGTGAGAAAGCGTTTCGGCGCTATACCCTTCGCAGCGAACAAGAAGCCGCGATCGCTGCCTACTATCGTGCAATCGGTGAAACTCAAGTGGAGTAAGGTATGCCCAAGCCACTTGATCCCAAGTGTCAGCTATGTTCCAAACTACCAACTGCCCAAGCCAAAGTTTTACATGGAACAGCAGGGGATGGGTGTTGGAATCCAAAAGTCTGCCACAATCGCCGCTCATTCTATCGCCACCGCTCCTTTCATAATTCAGCAGAAATTGATTCAGTAACAGTCGAACCACCAGCAACATATTTTGCAGTGCTGTATTTGTATAAAGAACCAGGGGATAAACCATTACACGCTATGTCGGCAGAACTCTGGCTGGGGCAAAAGCCTATTTGTCGCCTGGAACCAATTCACTGCTTTGGGCTAACGGCTGTCAAGATCCGCGCCTATACAGATCAGGTGTTGCAGGCTTTTGCAAAACAATACAGTGTTTCACTATATCAATATAAGGATATGTTTGAGATTAGCTCAAGCTACTGCCCAGTGCGCCCTTGCCCCTTGCATCCACAATCTTAGAGATGACTACATATCGTCAATTAACAATCTGGGATGTGCTTGATGAGTTGTCCGAATCTCCAGCGACATCAACACTAGCACCGATGTGGGAATGTTTAGATGCGGAGCTTGAAAAATTACCCTTGGAGGCACAGTTATCAACCGCAGCGCTTGCCTTCAGTCAGATTGCAGATATTCTCAAGTCTCGTGCCGAAATGCTGTTGCAAGATACCCGCGATCGCAATAGTCTTTTGGGGCCAGTTGTTAGCACCGATCTCTTTGCTGGTCTAGTGCGGACAACAATGCACCTAGATTTAGATGATTTGATTGAACCGCAAACACCACAAATCTTTAAACCACACGGCCCACACCAATTTTCATATCCTACTGAGTCGGGCGATTCTGTAGTAGCACCCGTTGAGAAAGCGAATGTTTTGGCAATGCTCGATGAGGTGACAACTTTAGAAGATGTCCGCAATTTGGCATCAGATGAGGATGTAGAAAAATGGCAGAGCGCGATCGCTAACCATCTGATAAATGTCAAAGATGAGATTTCTTTAGTTAAACTGCAACGTGTGTTGCAAATGCCAATGGTAGAAGTATGGTTGGGATTATTGCTGGGTGGGTTTACCTTGGAGCAACGTGGAGATTTTTATAACAGTCGGAATATTTGGGTAAAAAGTTCTCCAATTGTGGGTTTGCAGATGTGGGTTTGCAGATAAGATGAAATTTGAACAACGGAGTTACAGGAGTTCCAGGCGACGGAATTCGCACATAAAGTGAAATCAATTGTGGGACAAGGGTTTGAGGAAGCTAGCGAATTCGCACATAAAGTGAAATTTTGCATCTACTCACAGAAATTCATTATATTTTGTTCAATATCAATTACAATTTATACCTAAAATCCCGAATTTTTCATAGTCAAGCTGCTTGGCTACCTATGACACGAGGCGATCGCCTGGGCGTGGGGCGTAAGCCTATCACACTTCAAAAGTACGTTTTTAAAAGCATTCGGGCTGTCGTTAAATCAAAGTCGGAAAATTTCAATTTATGTGCGAATTGAATATTTGGCTCAAACCCAGACTCCACAATGAATTTTACTTTATGCGCGAATATCGGTACCTGGAACCCTTATAAATTCGTTGTCAGAATTTCATCTTATCTGCGAACCCACAAAAGTGCCATGCAAACCATAGGGGACGTGATGCTTTAAGTGCAGGCGAGCTATGGGTCCTTGGCTGAGGCATTTCCCATCCAAAATTACAACATCAGTGCGGTGGTGGGCGGCATCATAAACCAGGGTGATAATCCAACCATCATCCTCTGCTAAGGGTGTAGAGCTTTCTTTTACACTTGAGCGCGGTACAAAAACAGGTTCTCCTACAAACCCCTTGGGAGCCGCACTCCAAAACTCTTGCTGTCCCGATTCTGGGTTGATTTTCAGTATCGCTTGCAGAGGCGCATTGCCCCCAGCTTGATCAGCAGCACCTAAAAAAATCCAGCGATGGGGTTGTCCAATTCGCTCAGAACAGACTTGGGGAAATTCTACACACCGAGAATCAACCAGCTCCCGTCTAGCAGTTTTCTGACTTAAATTCAGGTGAAACCGCCAAAGTTGACCAGGAGGTAATTGGTCAAAGTCAGTATTATCTGGGTAACTACGTTTGTGGTCAAGACCAACAAAGTCTTGATAACAAACGGAATCTACAATTATCTCATCTCCCTGTTCAAAAGCATTGGCGTGATGAAAGACAAAGCAAGAATCAGTTTCTATAACCTGCACGGCTTCCCCTTCGTGGCGAGGAATTATCCAGACTCGCGTGGGTCGATCTGGCTGAAGCTTAATAGACTCCGCCGCCCCCCGAAAGCCGAAAACGTAGGGGAAGGGATTGAAGGATACCGGAGGCTGAAAAAACAGGCAATAGTTAGGGGTAATTGCAAAGTCATGAATAAACAGAAACCCTGGAACTCGATGTGTCAAGTGTTGAACTACAGTTCCAGCAATATCCAGCTCATAGGTATGAATTTTCGAGAATAGGCCAGCATTAATAGCAAACGCTACCAAACGAGGAGATTGAGTGGAGTTCCCTGGAGAAATCTTCGGATGAGCGGCAATAGGAGAACCTTTACGGAGCAGTCCATCAAAAGTTTCAATACCCAAAGTCTCCAGAGTTTTGGCGTTGAGGCGGTAAGGATTTGCAGCTTCCCACAGCGCCAGCAGTTTCTCTCCCCAATATATTACTTGCGTATTAGCAACATTTTTTAACCGCAAATCAAAGATATTAGCTAACCAACCACCTGGTTTTTGTGTGCCAAATACGCCTCGATAAAGCATACGTTTAGCAGTGCGTTCTGCCAGATAACCCTCAGTTTCAATAAATCGATTACGAAAATGGGCTTGTCCTTGGGAAAAAGTAATGGCGCAAATCATACCATCTCCATCCCAAGGATGATGGAGTTGCTGACCATTCACATCTAGCAGTCCAGGCCCATTGCGAAATAACGTACCATTTAGCTCTGGTGGAATTTCTCCCTCAATATCATCAATTAAGTAGTCAAACTCTTGCTGAAGAGAACGCGCCCCTCCCTTCCAATCTTCAAAAGTGTAAGGTCTGTCTTTATGCAATAAAAATTTCTCAAAATTCTCCTCTAAAGTCTGCTCGGTAAAATAAGGAAAAACTATATCATAAAACAATTCTTGAACTGCTTTGCCTTTCTTCTCAATCAAATGTAGATAATCTTGCTTAACAGATTTTTGTCGTCTTTGACGGCGTTCCTCTGCTGAACACTGCTGCTGACGAATATCAGGTAGCCAAGTGGAATGTATTGTCATGGCAAGATTCAAAGGTTCCTTGTTTGAATCTTCACTAGCACTCAGTCGATAAATTGGTTTATTCTTTAAATCATCGGCATGGAAAATCCAAAACTCATCTGTAGCACGGTCAGATTGACTAGGGTCTGGGTCTAACATTACCGCGCATACAAGGAAGCCATGAATCGACTCATCTATATCTTTAGGACAGGGAAGAGAACTAGGAATAAATTGCGTTGAACTTACATAAGTTCCAGAGGGGAATTGATAAGAATCAACAATTTCCATTTGCTGTGTATCTAAACGCAGTAGAGTAATTGGTTTGTTCTCCTCTTTCCGTGGTAATTTTTCAACCGGAACAACTCTACGTGGATCTGCTTTATAAGCATCATAGATGCGCTGAGGTATCAGTTCCCATGTAAACCCTAAAGATAACCAGTAAATATTTTTAACTTCTTGGGCTGTTTCTTGTAGCGAATCGCGGTTGAGTTCCCGATGGGTATATAAAGATAGCGCCCAAGTTGATTGAATATCTTGAACAGTTTCGCAACTTTCTATTTTTCCTGTTTCGCCATCAACCACATATCGTCCGAGAGAACCTAAATCAGTTGAACCAACCATCATTCCCTCTAAATCTTCACGAAATGGCTTATCAGGAACAGGCATATCATGGCGCGTAATCCATTCTGTAACATCCCAACCGTTAACATGACCAACGTGAAGTGTAATTTTATTTTCAGGATTACTATAGTCAGCTGTAAAATGCGAAATCTCTCTAGGTAGTCTCACCTTTTGAACGGTAATTGTTGTTCGATTACCAGGTAAATCTGCTATAGAATATCCTATATTTCCCTGATCTAAATCTTGACGATTAACAATATATAAGCTGGCAAATGGAAGAGGTTTAATTGCCTGGAAAAAGACGGCATAAATCCAACTACCTAGTGAATAAGTTCTATTAAATTTCCACAATCTTAAAAATCCAAACAAAAAAGGAGTAAATATTTGTGAAAACTCCATTTTGAAGGCGATATCAGCAAGAATAATATATTTCTCGGTTATTGCTAATTGATGAAGAGATTGGTCAACCAGTACTGGCTCACCATCAGGCAGTACCAATCGCCAACGCTCCATAGTAGCCTGTAACCCTTTTTGCTCGTCTGCAAATCTATAACGAATTAAATGAGTAAAACGTCCTAACTCTTGCTTGGGATTGAACTCTATTTGTAACAAGGCATAGAATGATTTTACTACTTGGCGGAAACAATTACTATCTAATACCCAATTGACAATTTTTTTAAAATTTCCATTGTAACCTGTTGAATAATTTGTTGTAAATAGCTCATCTCGCTTACCATTTAAGCTATTTAAATCTGTAACATAATGAGCTGAACTAATATAAGTCTCAAAAATATTAATCCATGTAAGCTTAGAAATAACCGGAAAAATGCCGCACCATTCTTCAGTGGAACCTACTGGTTCTAATAGTTCCATACTGTCTGGGTCAAGTTGGTAGGCGCGACCCGCATCCATTGTTAGTAAAAGATGATCTCTAGTCTTTAAAAAAGCTGTATTTAATTGATTTCTCGATCCCAAAACAATACTATAACGACTAGGCCCGCCATTGCGAAAAGCTGAGAAGTAGGAGAAACACTTATATTTTTTAACAAAATATGAAAGTATTTTGTTTCTAAAAGGGGTAAATGGTATGGGTTCTATCGCATAATCTCCTAGATAGAACTGCGTAGCAGGATCTGCATAGTAGCAAGGAGTTTTAGCGATTCTGGTTTTGAGTATTGCTTTGCCATCTTCAAAGCCCAAACGATAGACCATACCATCGCCTGTGTAAAGTTGCGTTCCATCTTCTTGAGGTTTCTTTTCAGATTGAAACAAAGCCCCAACGATAAAAGCATAGCCATGCAACCCTGCGGGTAATTCGGCTAATTGTAGCTCTGCTAGAGGAATGATTTCATTTTGCCTATCTTGATTTTCTTGTTTACGAATTTCAAGATGCCAACAGCCTTCATGACGACTAGTTTTGATAACAGATTTCGGAATATGAAAACTCTTGGAAGGTTGTCCTTTAGAACTAACGTCTTTACTCACCATTTAAATATCTCCCCCAAAATTGTTAAAAATAATCATTAAAATAGCCATATACAAGATGGCAGCCTTTAATGACAGATAAGACCGGATTTTTTGCCAATTCGTAATTATTTTGAAGATGAAATTAAATATATATCGAATTTACATTATTACTAGGTTTTTCGAGGAAATAATGAATGATGCGTAGATGCAAAGAAAGCGGCTTGCTTTTGCCATCACCTGCCTCAAAATTTTGTTTAATACCCCAATTTTTGACAAAAATTAAAGTATAATTACTTATTGACAGAAAAACTGTGATTTTACCTTGTAACTGACAAGTAGTTTTACTACTTTAAAATCGCACTGATGTAAATTAGCATACTATAGCTCTGTAATCTTATTAAGGAATTATAAAGAATTGTTACCACGGTTGTCGTACTCCAAAAGAGAACCCATTCCCCGCAGTCCAGGGTAGGTATCAGAACTTTTTTGATTTCTTCAAGCCGCACACTCGTAACTTCCAGTCATGAGTTAGGCGCTCTATCTTAGGTGTCACTTTCTGTTAAAATTGAAAGGTATTCAGCAAATTTAAGAAATTGTCATCCATCCAAAAAGCATTTAAAGTTACTCTCATACCCACACACAATCAAGAAGTCTTAATCAACAAGACGATCGGTTGTGCCAGATATGTATATAACCGCTTTTTGGCATTAAGACAAGAGTTATATGCCACTGAACAGAGGACTTTAAACTACAACGCTTGCAGTCAGCAACTAACTGTACTAAAGAAAGAAATTTTATCCATCATCTCAGACTTGTAACTGTTGTGGTTTTGTAAACCCATTAGTTAAAGATTTAAATCTGCGCGAATGGGATTGTCCTGGTTGCAATAGTCACAATTTGAGAGATAAAAATGCTGCCCTCAACATACTGAGTGAGGGATTGAGATTACTAACCGCCGTCGGTACGCCGGAGGTTATAAAAAGCGCCTGTGGAGAACTCGTCAGTCCTGGAGCAATTCAGGCAGAGATCGTTGAAGCAGGAATCACGCGACTTCAAGTCGTGTGAGGTTCAAGGATTTGTTCTAAGAATAAATTAGACATCTCCTAAATCTATCAAAAAGACCCGACCTTTTTCCGACCATCAAACTTTATACCAAGTAGTATGATATTTAAATAAGCAGTATTCTTATCGCCAACTTCTTAGAGGGTATATAGGAGAACCAATGCCTGCTGAGTTTCGTAGAAGCGATCGCAGAATCTTATGCAAGTTAAATGTGGAATAGCTTACTTAAACCTCAGCCGTGCCCCTACATTTGGCGATATAATTTTGTACTGCATCTGAATGGGAATCGTTATAAATCACTAGTAGTTCGCTTTCCCCAAAATTGCGCTTGTGGAGGTCGGCGCTTGTGCAAGGGAGCAGAGGAGAGATTTGTACAAGTTCTTTCCCCCTTGCCCCTGGGCACCTCTGCCCAAGAGCTTGCCACCACGCAAAGTTTGTGTGGCAAAGCACTAGACTGCACCTAGTTCTCTTAACATTGCTAACTGAGCTTGGGTCAAACCTTTAGCTCCTGTAATTTTCATTTTTTCGTATGGTCTTTTGGCTTTCAGTATCCGCAGACAATTTCCCAATCGCATCTCCCATAGTCTAATTGTTTCATCCTCACTAGCACTAGCCAAGATTGAACCATCTTGAGAGAAAGCGACTGACCATACCCAATTTGAGTGACCAGACAGAGTGTTGAGACAACTTCCTTTTTCAATATCCCAGATTTTTATAGTTTGGTCGCATGAAGCGCTAGCAATTTTTTGACCATCTGGACTAAAGCTAACAGCCATTACCCAGCTAGTATGTCCTTTTAATGTCTGCAAACACTCGCCTGTAGTGACATCCCAGATTTTGACTGTTTGATCCATACTTGGACTAGCGAGTAAGCTACCATCAGGATTAAATGCGATCGCTCCTACTCTTCCTGAGTGTCCCTGCAATACTTTGATACATCGGTTGTCTGATATATCCCAAAGTCTAATCGTGCAGTCATCGCTGCCACTAGCCAGAATTTGTCCTAGAGGGCTAAAGGCTACCGCCGCTACTCGATCTGTATGTCCATGTAGAGTAAAACGACACTCACTAAGACTGAGATCCCATATTTTGATAGTATGGTCAAAACTGCTACTAGCTAGCACCTTACCATCTGGACTAAAGGCGAGTGACCAAACTTCATCTGTATGGCCGATGAAAGTATGACTGCATTCACCACTTTTAAGATCCCAAAGTTTGATCGTGGCATCTTGGCTACCCCCCGCAACTATCTCCAAGTTTGGGTGAACAGCCACTGCTGGCAAACCTTGAGAGTATGCTTTCAACTCGTGCAGACATTCACCACTCTTCATATCCCAAATTCTTAAAGTATTATCTCTGTGCCCACTGGCTAGCATTTGAGCATTGGGACTAAAAGTTACAGTCTTAACCCAGTTATTATATCCGTGGATGCAAGCAATACACTTGCCGTTACTAACTTGCCACAGCCTAATAGTTTGGTCTTCACTGGCACTGGCAAGAGTTTGGTTATCTAGACTGAAGGCAATACCCCAGATTTGATGGTTGTGACCTTTGAGAGTATGAAGGCAAGTACCAGTCTTTGCATCCCAAATACGGATAGTCTGGTCTGCACCACAACTAGCAATTAGCTGGTTGTCCGTACTCCAAACTGCATTCCATACCCATCCGGTGTGACCTTTAAGAATTCCTAAACACTGATAATTTTCAGCGCTCCAAATTCTTACCGTATTATCACAGCTGGCACTGACTAGGAATTCGCCATTAGGACTGAAGTAAGTTGTCCTAACCAAGTTCTCATGCTCCGTAATCGTATAAAGGCATTCTCCAGTCTCAACGTCCCAAATTTTGATCAGACTGTCAAAGCCACTGCTGACCAATTGTTTGCCATCTGGACTGAAATGAATAGATGTTACGCTACCACTGTGTCCGTGCAGAATTTTTAGACAATAGCCCTCTGATACCTGCCAAATCCTAATGGTGAGGTCGCTACTTCCACTGGCAAGCATTGAACCATTTGGACTGAAGGCAACTGAGTACACACTGCCCGTATGCTCGGATAAAGTATACAAACATTTACCAGACTGTAGTTGCCATACTTTAACGGTTGAATCTTCACTAGCACTAGCAAGCATCTGTCCATTTGGGCTAAAGGCAATCCGGCGTACCCAATTAGTATGTCCTTGCAAGGTTAAAAGACGTTGTTGATCTGCAACTTGCCATAAATGAATCTCACAATTGGCATTACCACTTGCTAAGGTTTTACCATCAGGGCTGAAGACAATTGACATCACCCCATTGAAAGATTGAGTGAAAATAGATTTAGAAAAATAGCAGTGGGAAAAATTAACATTTTGTAAATTTACATCCTGTAAATATGCTTGACAAATTGTTAAATCAGAAAAATCATAACTACTGAAATTAGCTTGAATTTGTCTGAGAAGATTCAGGATGTTGCCTGCTGCATATCCTGAATGGGTTGAAGCCTCTTGTTTCAATTTTTTGAGGAGTTCCTGCACCTGAAGCTGAATCTGGTTGGAACTACCCAGAGCTAATATTAAATTATCAATAACAGGGGCTAGGATGAGACGAATTTGTGCTTGTCTTACATAGTCTTTGCTCTGAGCTTTAATTAGGGCATAATTTCTCAAAAGTTCATGGCTTTGATTGACGATTTCCTGATAAGCGAAAGCTACTAATTGATCGGTAACGTACTCCATCAACACAGGCTGAAGCGTAAAGCGATCTCCTGTACGCTCTAAGGGAATCTTGCGTTGCAGCACTCCCAAAGTTGCAGGTAGTGCTGCCTTAGCAGTTGATAACATCAAATCTTCCCGTAACTCTGCTAGGGACACTGGTTCCCGATTGATTGCTAACCAATACAGTACTTCACAGCACTCTTTGGGGAGCCGTTGAAAGTGCCAAGATAGGAGTTCTTGCAGGTCGTGAAACACTGGCTTGCCTTCCCTTAAAAATTCGGCAATACTGCCAAAAAATACTTCCAGTATGTGTTTACTAACCAATTGCAGTGCTAGAGGATTGCCATCATAAAGCTGAATCAACTGCTGCCAGTCTTCTTCACTAGCTGTAAAATCGCCAAGCTCTGCAATAATCTGTTTTCCAGCTTGGATATCTAACCCCTGTAACACCAAAGAGCGCACCGGACGACTTGGCCCATCCATTAAAATGAGTTCTTGGGGTTTTTCGCGGCTTGTCAGCAGTAAGCAACTTTGATGTGCCACTTCCCCAACCTGTTTAATTAACTGTCCATAGTCTTCATAATCAGCTCGATACCGACCGATGGGATCTCCTGCTTGCAGAAGAGTTTCGGCGTTATCTAGGATTAAGAGACATCGGTGGGTTTTCAGGTGATGGAGCAACAAAGAGATGCGTTCGCTAATTGTCTCTGGTAGTGTTGTCTGCTGTTGTCTGGAAAGTACTTTAATTAAGTCTGCAAGTAGGTCAGAGAGGAGAGGGGCATTGAGAAGCGATCGCCAGATGACAAACTCAAACTCATCCTGGATACCCTTGGCTAACTGAAGTGATAGGTCTGTTTTGCCAATCCCACCCAATCCCAGTTTTAGTGAAAGATGGGTCTTTCCAATCCCCCGCATTCCGACAATCGCCACACATCGAGTGCGATCTCGAATAATCCAGTTTTCTAGAGTTTCTAGTTCTTCTGTTCGTCCAAAGAACACTTGCACATCAGGAGCGTCTCCCCAGTCTGCGTGGAAATTAGAGGGTTGGCAATTTAGAGTCGATGAGGCGGTTGTACCATTTTGTTGCTGTGCAGTTCGTTTTAGTACTCCGTGCAGATTATTCTTGGTAACTTTTTCTCCTAAAGCTCTCGAGAGCGATCGCCATAATTCAGAGCCAACATCTTTAATGTGACCATGATCGTAATCGGAGTCTACAGCCATATCTAAGTATGTCTGTCCTGCCCATGACTGACTGAAGACAATCTTTTGAACTTTTGTTAAGCATCCCCCTTCCAATAATTGCTCGATTAGTGCGATCGCCTCTTCTACTGTCATTTATCTTCCCACGTAAAAATACCAGGTTAACTATGATATTCCCACCATAAACTTGATTTTCTCAAAAAATTTACGTAAATCTACTAAAAAGATCCGACTTTTTCCGACTTTTTTCCGACCTTTTCCCGACCGTAAATTATTACACTTACAGCTACAGTTATGGAACAATATGCCTTGGACGAGAGTACATGTATCGTTACATACTGCCAACATTCCCTTTTATTTATTTTCTTGCCAGCTTGACTGCATTAATGACACAACCAGCTTTTGCAGCTAATTTTACTCTCACAAATGGGAACTCTACAGCTGATTTTGACAATAGTTTAGGGACTGGCTTTGTCAGTTGGAAGATAGATGGTGTAGATCAAATTGATAATTCTGTTACAGCCGGTCAAACAGCCACTTATTTTCGCATTGGTGATAGTACCGAACAAACACTGGTGGAAGAATTTAGTCCAGATTTATTTGAAGAAGTCCTTTCTCTTAGTGGAAATAAAGCATCGGTAAAATACACAGATTTTGCTGAGAATTTTACGATTAATTTTGATTTTCTTTTGAAAGGTGATTCGTTAGGAACTAATCGGGGTAGTTTGAGTCAAACTATGACCGTAACTAATATCAGTAATGCGCCTCTTGACTTTCGTTTGTTTCAATATAACGACTTTAATATCAACGGGACTGTAGCCCCAAACAAAGTAAAAATTGATGAAGACACTTTTACTGCTACACAAACTTCTCCTTTGGGTCGAGGAATTGCCACTTTCGTCACACCTACTCCAACCGCAGCCATAGCTGCTTTAGTACCAGATTTAGTTGATTTTTCACCCTTAGCTCTCAATAATACAGTAGGCAATCCCGTTAACTTGTCCGGCCCTCTAGTTTTAAATGGTGGCGATGCTAGTTTTGCTTATCAATGGAACTTTAATCTAGCACCCAATCAATCTGTTGTAGTTATACAAACTGCTACTACAATCCCTGAACCATCAATATCTTTAGCTACCTTGATTGCGTTTGGATTTGGATTTCTTAAGTCACGGAAACGCAGCTAGGCAATATTTTGGTTGGTATTTGACGAAATCATGGGTCAATTTAGAATCTAAATCACCTCTCAGTTCACGCTCAATATTTTAGAGATTATCCCAAATATGGAAACAGATTTATTGAAATTAAATCGAACGAATTTAGAGACTTTAACGAATAATCCAGAAACTTTATTATCTAAAACCTTTTTGGCAGATTCTACTCTTTCCTCACTAGCAAATACCAAAACAGGTAGTATGCTACCTTCATCTGCTCAGTTTATTAATCAATTATCTGCATTCACTCAAGCAACTCAGGTAGGTTTGATACTGGAAGGAAATGAAAGTAATAACGTCTTGACCGGAGGTAACAGTAACGACTTCTTACTGGGATTGGGTGGAAATGACAAACTGACTGGAGGCGATGGCAAGGATCTCCTTATCGGGGGTGATGGTCGAGATTTGTTAGTTGGTGGTTTGGGACAAGATGGCTTTGTTTATGAAGCATCTACCGAGTCTCTTGCCGATCAACCTGATCGCATCGGTGATTTTAACTTGACTGAAGGGGACAAAATTCAATTATTCGATTTACCGAATAATTTTTATTATCTAGGTAATCTCACTGGAAATAGTCTACCAAATGTATTGTCTACAGCTTATGGGGATAAGGATGTAATAACCCCTGACAAGCAAGCTTTACAGGTCAATGAAGCAGTAATGTTTAGTTGGCGTAGTCGTTTTTATGTATCACTTAACTACAACTCTCCTGCTTTTGACCCTCAAAATGATCTAGTAGTTGATTTGACTGGAATCAAGGGAGCTTTGCCCAACAAAGGATTGGTTTATGAGGAAGATTTCTTTACTACTCAAAATCCCTCTTTATTGGAACGAGTCTCTAAACGTTGGTTTGAACAGGTTAGTGAAGATGCTTACCCCTTAATCGGAATTATTGATAGTGGCTTTAGTGCTTCTAATCCTGATATTGACTATAGCCGTCTCATTCTTGGTAGCGATCGCATTGATGGAGATGACAATCCTCTGTTTATCGACGGGTACATGTCTGACGCAGATGAGCATGGTACTCGCATTTTAGGAATCATTGGAGCAATCCGAAATAATAATATTGGGATTGATGGCATCAATGACCGCGCACCAATTTGGCTGGGTCGCGCCTTGGGAAGTGGAAATTGGGCAGAGTCAGTCATTGAGTTTGTGGACAAAGCGAAAGAGCTTGGTAAGGAAGATGCAGTTCTCAATCTCAGTTTTGATCTGACTCAGATAAATCTCGATGGAAGTGTAACTACTCGCTATCAGTTGACTGCCGCAGAACGAGCCGCTCTGGATTATGCAGAGCGCAATCAGGTGCTGGTTGTTGTGGCATCTGGTAACGAACGAAGTGAATTGTCGGCATTGGGTCAGGCAACAAAAGAATTTGACAACGTGATTACAGTAGGTGCTGCCGATGGAACACAACGCGCCTACTACTCTAGCTACGGTGACGGTTTAGATATTTTGGCGCAGGGAGGTACACCGCAAAATCCTCTCTATTCACTAATTGATACAGCTTCCTATTCAACTTATGGTTCGTCTCTGGCAGCCGCTAAGGTTACTGGAGCTATATCTCTTGCTTGGGCGGCAAATCCTGATTTGAACTACACCCAAGTTTTGGAAGTTATTAAGCGCAGTGCAAAAGACATTAGTACGCTTGGTTGGGATGAGGAGACGGGTCTAGGGTTATTAAATATTGGGGCATCAGTCGATTTAGCAAAGGCGACTGATGCAAAGCCTTACCAATCGGTAGGAATCTCAATTTTGATGGAATTCCTGAATGAATATCAAATTCCAGAAAGTCTGAGGACAGAATTTATCAGCCTCTACAACTTTTACGATCAGGAGTCTAGTTTTACAGCTTCAACCTTTCAAAATTCATTTGGCGTTATTCCTCAAGAAAGATCTGCCAATATTGTCGATGACTTCAAGAACGTTTTCAATAGTTTTATAAATTATGGAAAAAATAATTTGGCAAGTCTCGATAATGACTTCAACTCTTGGCTAGATTATGGAAATCGAGGCTTAGGGAACATCAGAAATTCTATCAACTCTGCAATCAAATACGGTACTGACTATGTAGATGATATTGAAGCAGGTTTCAACTCTTGGCTAGATTATGGAAATCAAGGTTTAGGAAATATCAGAGGCTCTATTAACTCTGCAATCAAATACGGTAATGACTACGTAGATGATATTGAAGCAGGCTTCAAATCTTGGCTAAAGTATGGAGGAGAAAGGTTAAATGGTATTGAAGAAAAACTAGGCTTTGTAACAGAAACTGGCTGGCTTGAAGTAAGTAACTTTAGGAATGTTCTCACTTCCTCAGTTAGTAACGGTAGAAACACTTTGAACACTTTAGTAAATAACGGATCTCTGGCAGTAGAGAATGCTCAAAAACAAATTAGTCTTCCTGGAGATTTGCTCAGTGGAGGTAGCCAGCTTCTAGATGTTTGGAACAAAGTAGCGATTCTTGAAAGCCAAGGTTATTTGAAGTTAAAAACTGTTGAAGGTAGTTTTAGCCAGGTAGAAAAAGCTGGAGCTAATGCGCTCGACAACGTTCGGATGGGTATCAACGAAGCTAGCCAGGTTGCAAATCAAGTATTGAATGAATTTGCAAATGGATTGAATGGGGTCAACAACTTCTCTAATGAAGTACTTAGGACTGTCCGAGCTAACGTAAATAACATCAATAGCTCTGCGGACAAGTTGCTTGATGAGGTTTTTGACGGACTAAATAGAGTTAACAACTTTGCCAATGAAGTACTTAGGACTGTCCGAGCTAACGTAAATAACATCAATAGCTCTGCGGACAAGTTGCTTGATGAGGTTTTTGACGGACTAAATAGAGTTAACAACTTTGCCAATGAAGTACTCGATGAAGTTGTAAACGGTATAAATAGTAATATTGATGCACTTCCATTTGGGATTGGAGATGCATTAAACAGTTTTATAACTTCTATCAACAACCAATTTAAGAGTTTTAATGATTCTGTCGTAAGAAGTTCAAACTCTGCTTTTGGAAAAGCTAGGCAATTTAATACTGTAGTCAACAATGCTGTAGACTCTGGCTTTGGCAGGCTCGAAACTCTCAATAGCTCTATTGTAGGAACAGCAAACTCTGCTTTTGGAAAAGCTAGGCAATTTAATACTGTAGTCAACAATGCTGTAGACTCTGGCTTTGGCAGGCTCGAAACTCTCAATAGCTCTATTGTAGGAACAGCAAACTCTGCTTTTGACCAATTTAGGAGTCTCAATAGCTCTATCGTAGAGCAAACAAAATTTGCGTTCAATGAGCTTGACAGACTCAATTCTTTTGTTAATGACAGTCTTGTTACTGCACGTCAGGAACTGGGATCTTTTAGAGACTACGTTTTTAACGAATACAGCGGGACAGTAGATGACTGGCGAGCTCAGATTGCTGGGTTAGCCAATCGTTTAGAAAGCAAGTTTGAGGAAAAAGTTGTTGACAAGATCGCAGACATTTGGAAGGATGACATTTCAAGATTTGCAGAAGAGGTTGACGACAAACTCACTGAAGGCAATCGTAAACTTGACCAGTTCGTCGATTTCATCAAGGAAAATCCAGAAGTTCTGACAGGTAATCCCCTTGCTTACGTTATTGCTCACCCAGAAGAACTCCGCCATGCTTACGAAACTGTCCAAAAAGTTGGTGTAGCAATCAAAGAATTCGCCAATAAAGCATTCTCGCCATTAATTGATAAAGCACTTGACCAGCTAGAACGATTTAATCCAATCTCTAACTTGATAAACCAAAATCCTTTGGGACAGATAAAGGGTTTTGTAGAGGATCGTCTCAACAGCCTGAGTTCAACTATTCATGACGTTCTTGAGAAAGTCGATAAACCTCAAACTGATGGTGCAAATGCAGTGTTGTATGTCCTGGAAGGTGACTTCAAAGAAGCCTGGAATGCTTTTTCCGGTAGCTCAACAATTCAGAGTTTGCTGAACGCTGGTAAATCAGTGTTGGATGGAAATTGGGAAGAAGCAGGCAAATCATTCCTCACAGCAATCGGCGTTGACCTGCCACCAGCAATTGAGAAAGCAGTTGACCGCACTCTGAAATCAAATAAGGTTCCGAAAGATGAAATTTATGAACTCCTTTCAACTAGCGGGCTAAGTGTCAAAACGATTAAGGCAGCAGTAGAGGGAGAAAAAGCTGGATTTACCCAAGATGACCAAATTCATGCCATCTTCAATATCTTGGCATACCCGAATATTCCTATTGTTAGTCAAGTCGCATTAGCAATTGACTCTGGCTACTACCTTTCTGAAGCTGTTAAGCAATTTGATCTCGGCATTAAAGATCAGGCCATCAAGGATTTACTGACCGGAGCAGTCTCCGCTGCCAAGGTTCAAAATGCGGCTGATTGGGTTGATGCAGCTTGGGCATTGAGAGATGTAGACCTAAACAATCCTGGTTCAGAAAAAAGTAAAGGCGCTTTTGAAAGAACAATAGGGTCAGCTTTAGAAGCAATAGATGTTGACAATGGTAAAAAGTGGGTATCTGGTGCGTTTAATTTAGCTGATGCAATCAATGGTCAAAAGGACAAGTATGACGATGCCCTATCCTCACTGGTTATTGCGGCTGCCGATATTGATGACCCAACCGACCAAAAGGCACTCGATACTTGGGCACAGTTCGTCTTTAATATCTCAGAAGGCAGTTCTGGAACTGTCTTGAGACAGGCGATTACAACAGAACTCAAGAAACAGAATAGTTCGCTGGATGAAGAAACCGTGAAAGCCTTAACGGATATTGCGCTAAATATTAAGGAAGGTAAATTTGTTGAGGCGTTAAAAGCAGGCTTCTCCTTTGCAGGATTTGATGACAATTCAACTCAACTTGCTGATGCTCTCCTTTCCTTAAAAAGTGGAGATTATGAGAAGACACTAACTGGACTACTTGCTGCGGCAAATGCTCCTGACGCAGCTGACCTTATCAACGCTGGCAAAGCTTTAGCAAAAGTTGACTTCAGCACCATCGATTTTGATCAGACAAAGAAAGATGCCTTAGTTGCAATTCTGAAGGCAGTAGGAAGTGGTTCATAAGTATAAAAAAGACAAGTCGTTGACGCTGCCAGCGAAAACTGAACCAAAAATCATAACTCTAGCTTATGTCAGAACTCTCAGGGTGTCTTAGTGGATATGAATAGCCGTGTTTGATTAGCACGAAGCTATGAGCCATTCTCCTGACCACACTACTTTGCACTAAAATGTGAACCAATGGAATCAAACCCTCTTTTTGTCATTGATGGTGAAGCCATTTCCCTAGAACAAGCTTTACAATATCTGCGTATTGCTGGTGAGCTTCCAAAAACACTGCGAGAAATTACTCAGCAGCACGTTTTGGAAAAAGAGATTCAGATGCTAGGTATCGAAGAACCTTCTACTAATATAATGGAGCAACTCATTCTAGAATTTCGGCTCCAAAAACAACTGACTACTCCAGATATTTTTCAACTTTGGTTGGCTAGCCAAAGACTGGCTTACTCAGATTTTCGTCACAGTATTATCTTTCGGCTTCAACTGGAATCCCTAAAATCAAAAGTGACTGAGCCAAAAATCCAAAATTATTTTGAGGAAAACAAGGCATTACTTGATCGCATTGTTCTTTCTCGAATCGTGGTCGAAACTGCTGAAACGGCACAAGGCTTGAAGGAAAAAGTTGAACAGCACGACGCGGATTTTACTCAACTCGCTAAACAATTTTCTATCGTAGATGATTCAGTTGTGGGTGGAGTCATGGGGTCTGTGATGCGCGGACAGATGCCGAAACCTATCTATGAAGCTACAGAAAGCGCTCAACAAGGGCAAATTGTTGGCCCGCTTGAGATAGAGGGACTATACTGCCTTTTAAAGATTGAACAACTCTTGCCTGTAAAATTAGAGGGAGAACTTAAACAAGAGCTTGAAAACCGTTTGTTTAATGAATGGCTGAGGGAGAAGATGAGAGAAGTCAATATTCAATTCGTCAATCTTTAAGATGCCATTGATTTTTTTTTAAGTTAGCACGGCTAAAAGCTTAGAGAAAATTGAGGTCAGCGAACTGCAATATCGTTACACACGCACATATCTGAAGCAAAATGAACAATGGTAAATTATTGCAGCCCAAGTAACGGACATCTCTGTATAGATCACCTTTTTAAGGAGTCACAGACTCTGGGTGTGTGGATTACACGTTGTTAGTCAAACGTGGAATAGACGATTGAAAGTGCTTTTATCTCTGCCAATACCTTATGGCAGAGGTAGAAATTATATTGTTCGCGCCGCCCCTGTGTCCTTTGAGCATCTGTCAACGATTCTTCATCTGAAGAAGGCGGTTTTTCTATTTCTTGCCACTACAGTTGTGTTTATCTGTCTTCATTGAGGTAGTTAAGCAGAGTTTCGATTTGGTGAACAGAATAGACATTAATCGGGAGCATGGGAGAAGAGGAGCCACCAAGGAGAGCTATTACTCGATGAGTATTGTAGTCTATATTTTTGAGCTTTTGTATCAGGCGTAAGCCCAGAACTGGAGTATTACACCGGGATTTGATAAAAGTTTCAATGTCGGAGCGGAATGTAACTTCGACACCGACCCCACCGGAAAACTTTAGAGCTTCAGAGAAAATAATTCCTGGCTCAACTATAGTTTGAGCTTTTGTTAAGGCGATGAAAAAGGTGGATTTAAAATCTTCAGGCATCCTATGCAGTTGACATTTTGTGGTTGCCAATGCTTCATCACTCACATATCCAAGACTAATTTCTGAAGGTATGGGGCATTTTTCTAAATTAACTCGTGAACCGTAGACATCACCCAAAAGCATCCTCAGTTATTAATTACCGCTTTGTGATTAATTCGGTGTCAAATCGTTGTAGGCTGTGGATCACAGAGTAAACAGTCTGGCAATTAAACAAGAGAATCATTGCAGAGATATTGTTAGTTTCCATGTTGAATTAAGCGACAGGCTGCTAAAAATTCGTGTAAGACAGCAGAAGAATTATCAGACCGCCAAGCAGCTACAATCTTGAGCATTGGTGTCTGTTCTTTAATCGCTCGGTAAACAACTCCCTGACGTTCTATAGTTTGTACATTAGCAGGTAGTAAGCTGATTCCAAGCCCTCCAGCAACTAAGCTCAGGATTGTCAGCATTAAAGTAGCTTCTTGTGTCACCTTGGGAACGAAACCGATTTGCTGACACAAACTAACAATTTGCTGGTACAAACTATAAGACAGATGGGAGGGTGGTAGGATAAAGGATTCATTAGCGAGAGATTGTAAGGAAATTTCTGTCTGAGCAGCCAGAGGATGGCTTGATGGCAGAACCAAAACTAAAGACTCTTCCTTAATTGGCTCAACACATAATCCTATGTCTTGGCGATTCAAAGCTGACCAGTGCATCAAACCAATATCAATTTGTTGGGTTTCCAGTTCCTTAATTAAACTGTAAGCAGTGCGTTCTTGTAAAACAAGTTTGACTAAAGGGAAGCGAGTACGAAAAGCTATCAAAATATCGGGGAGAACGCTATTGGAGACTGAGCTATTGAATCCAACTATTAATCGTCCAATCTGACCCTGACTAGCGAGTGTCGCTGTCTCAATAGCACGGTCAACTTGAGCCAGGATTAAACGGGCTTCTTTAAGAAACTCAAGTCCTGCAACAGTTAGCCGTAGTGGGCGTTTCTTGCGCTCAAACAGAGTGACATTACCTAACTTTTTTTCCAAATCTTTGATTTGCTGGCTGAGGTTAGACTGGGCCATGTGTAATTCTTCGGCTACCTCACTAATGCTACAGTTTTCTTTCTCAGCTACAGCGATAAAGTAACGCAAGTGTTGTAATTCAAAGTTATGTTCGCGTCCAAGTGCCATTGAGCATTAAATTCCCGATG
This sequence comes from Nostoc sp. LEGE 12447, assembly GCF_015206985.1. Lineage (NCBI taxonomy): Bacteria > Bacillati > Cyanobacteriota > Cyanophyceae > Nostocales > Nostocaceae > Nostoc > Nostoc sp. LEGE 12447. The sequence continues at coordinate 22,330 of NZ_JADEXT010000051.1, forward strand.
ATATATGATTTTTTATATAGTATTATCCAAATCATATAGTAGCGGTGAATTTAGCTTTCCTTTAAGCTGTTCTTAACATCCTAAAGGAAAAAATTTTATGTCTCATCCATTAATCAAAAAAGTTGCTATTGTAGGCGGAACTCATGGAAATGAGATTACAGGAGTGTTCCTAGTCAGGAAGTATGAACAATATCCTAATTTAATTAGACGTGATAGCTTTGAAATATTGACTTTATTAGCAAATCCCAAAGCTATTGAAGAAGGGCGACGGTATATAGATGCTGACCTCAATCGCTGCTTTAAAGCTCAAGATTTACAAAACCCAAAGCTGATTAATTATGAGCAATTACTGGCTAAACAACTCGCATTTACTATTGGGCAATCAAAGATTAATTTAATTATTGATTTGCATAGTACAACCTCTAACATGGGTCTGACAGTAATTTTGCACAATAATCATCCCTACTTGTTAGGTTTGGCTGCTTATCTAAGTACTATTAATCCTTTAGTCAAAGTTTTGCAATACCCACCTAATCAAGACCATTCTTATCTAAGAAGCCTTTGTGAATTAGGCTTTGCTATCGAAGTCGGGCCAGTAGCTCAAGGGACTCTCAATGCCGAATTATTCTTGCAAACAGAAGCTTTGATTAGTTCAATTCTCGATTTTATCGAACTCTGTAATCAGGCAATAACACCTGAAATTCCTAAAACTTTCACCCTATACCAACAAGTGAAAGCTGTAGATTATCCCAGAGATGAACTTCAGCAAATTCGGGCAATGATTTACCCTCAACTTCAATTTAAAGACTATGAAATTTTGCATACTGGCGACCCGTTATTTCTCGGTTTTGATGGTGAGGTGATTGACTATCAAGGAGAATCTTCCATTTTTCCAATCTTCATCAATGAAGCTGCGTATTACGAGAAACATATCGCTATGAGCTTGGCTATCAAACAAGAAGTAACTCTTTAAGAGTGAGTGAAATTTCAACTTTTTTCTTTACGGCACTTATAGCTGTTGGCAGTTTTGCGCTTTGCTGACTGACAATACAAAACTGCTCTCAAGTTTTGACAAGAGAGCAGTTTTAGCTCACGCCAGAAATTTACATGGGGCTTCATAGATTCAATGCCCCGGTTACTGTATAAGTGATTCGGTATTGTTAGATAGACAGCTTGTATGGTAGCAAGTTCCGAAAAAAATCATGTTCTTTACCAATAATGTTTCCTTTTGCTGCCATCACAAATTAATCAACCCAAAAACCCAAAAGCGATCACTTTTTACTGGCTGCACCATCATTTCTGTTGCTTCCACTCGATTTTGTACTCCCGTTCCACAGTCGCCAGCAATTTTGCCTGCAACGAAGATAAATAAGGTTTAGCTTGTTTCCCCAACCCCTGCAACAGCCAATCCACAGCCTCGTCACGGTTGGTTACTTGATGCAACTGCCGTAACCTCAAACACAACTGCTGCATGAATCTACAATCTTCATCAAGTAATTCCAGTGATTTCAGGTGTTCGATTTTTACGGTATAGTCACCGTCCCATATCTGGAGTGTACAACTGTATTCTCCAACATGGCTAACTACGCCCCAATAACCCGCTTTACCTCTCAAGTCTGGATTATCTTTGGGCAGAAGAACGCATATCTCCCCAACGTGGTAAGGATTGGGTACTTTCGGACTTTCGCGTATCCTATCTACAACATCTTTCACTATGCGACCAGATGGAATCTTATTACCAGCTTGCTCTACTGCCTGCTGCCAGACATCCGCTTGCACAGCCGGTTCCAACTCGGCTTTCGCCAAAAAGCGCAGTTGTCGTTCGTTGGTCGGCATTGGAATTTGCCGACCATTGGTCGGCAAAAACTTTTGAAGATTCTCATAAACCACAGTAGCCGAAATCTTCAAGTAAGCTGCGTCACGACTGTAATTGAAGCGTTCGCGGCAGTATTCTTCAAAAGTCTGGTGCGTGGAACGGTATAGCCGTCTGTCTCTCAACTCCATCAGCGCCTGACCTGCTGACAAAAATGCCCTTTCTACCTGACGTTCCAATTGCAAGCGTAAGCTTTCTTCTTGGTCGGTCAACTCTCTTATTTCAACAGCCACAACCTCGATGGTTGCTAATGCTGGCTTATCTTGGGCAGAAATATTTTCGGCAGCAGAGTCGGTTGCTAGCTTTGGTTCATTAGATGCCCCAGGGATAACTTTCTTGCGTCTGGATGGTGGTTTGTTCATTGCCCCACCTCTAGGCTGACAGCAGTCGAACAAATATTGAATTGTGTCATCATGGAATATATGTTTTTTATCTATCCCCCCAACCTGTATGAAGGATGGGGTTTTTCGTTGCTTTTTATATTTTGCAGCCTTAAAGCACTACCAAATATAAAACTCATTAAAAAATCTCATAGAGCAATTATCAAAAAAAAAAACACCACACCAGAGCCACCACAACAACAAAATACTGTTTGGGTGTATTCTAGAAATACCCTCTTCAACAGACGTGTAAAACAACGGCTAAAGCTTGATTATTTGACAGAGGGTATTGGATTTGGTGTGACTATATAAATTTCATCTAGGTTTAAACCCGTAGTTTTTCCGTATCGGGTTTGAGATGAGTTGTAACCGATACTCGACATTGAGTTTTATTTAGAATGAAGGGGCTGATTTAAATTTTCTGAGCAAAGAAAAGAACAGATAAATAGGGTTTAGTAACATATCCTCCGTGAGCATTTAATATCTGTATAATAGCATCAGAAAAATCCTGCTTTTCAGTTCCAGTAAATTTTTGATAAGCAGTTTGAGTTTTCAGAAGACCTAGATATCGTTCTGCATCATAATTAATAGACCAAGGATATTTTTTGACCACTAGGTTTTTGAAACAAAAGCTATTTAATATCCAGTTTTCTCTTTTTTTTATTAGTGATTCAACTGAGGATGGTTTAGCATTAGATATTGTAGGTACATATTTTTGAAACGTTTCTTTGAGCGCCTGAAATATTGAAGTATCTGGTAAAATAGAGAAATTCCAAAAAAACGCAATATAACCTTTTTCTTTTAAAGCTTGTGCAACTTTTGGATACCCTTTTTCACGATTTACCCAATGAAAAGCTTGGGCAGATATTGCTAAATCAAAGGCGCTTGGGCGTAAGTTCCAATCCTCTAAAGTAACTGTCTCAAATGTCACCTTTGGATATAAGCGCATATTTTGAGATGCTATTGCAATCAGTCTTTCACCTGGCTCTAAACAGTAGATAGCGTAGCCCTTTTCAGCAAATGGAACAGTCCCCTTACCTGTCCCGGTTCCAATATCTAAAATTGAAGCTGAATCCGTAAGATTAGCCATCTCAATTACATCTTCAATCAATTGAGATGGATAACTAGGGCGTGCTGCATCATAGATTTCTGCAACTTCATTAAAGGACTCACTACGTTTTCTGTTCATCACTGATAAATCCACAAACGTATTTTACTCCCGATCACTTTCGCTCGGATTTTAGTAAATATTAACAGTTTTACTACTAGAGAAAAGCCTCTGTCTCCAATCCAATTTGACAAGACGCTACCGTTACTATTAATCTGTATAATTGGTAATCATTCGGGTGCAGGGTGCAAGTCTGTACTAAAAATAATTCAGAGACCAACCGAGAAACTTTTACCATGATTTATGACAAAAGCTTTATCCTGGCTTATCAAGGGCAGCACCTTGTTTTGTCTATTGCCTTGGGAGCCAATTGCGGCACAAATTGTTCCCGATGCAACCCTAAGAGTTAACTCCAGCGTCACACGAGAGGGTAATAATACCAGTGCGATAACGGGAGGAACCCAATTCGGAAGCAATTTGTTCCATAGCTTTGGACAGTTTTCTGTGCCCACAGGAAGCACAGTTTACTTCAAAAATGCCCTAGACATCCAAAACATTTTCACAAGAGTGACGGGTAGCTCAATATCTAATATTGATGGTTTAATTCGAGCTAACGGCATAGCCAACGTATTTCTTATTAATCCCAATGGGATTATTTTTGGGCCGAATGCTTCACTGAATATTGGCGGCTCGTTTTTCGGCACTACTGCTAGTAATATTAAATTTGCTGATGGCATCTCCTTCGATGCTAAACCCCTTAGTGGTGCAGAACCTCTGTTGACAGTGAGCGTGCCTGTGGGATTAGGATTTGGGACAAATGCTGGAAATATTCACGTCTTTGGAGACGGTCAAGGTATAAGAAAAACTTCAGACCTCATAGATACTAGTTCTGGTCTACGCGTGCAGCCAAATCAAACCTTAGCTTTGGTGGGCGGTGATATATTACTCTCACGTGGAACGCTTAAAACAACAGGGGGACAGATTGAATTAGGCAGCGTGGCTGGAGCGGGTTTGGTCAATCTGATTCCTACAGATAAAGGCTGGACGTTGGGATATTCAGGCATCTCAGCCTTTGGAGAGATCCAGTTGTCTGGAGCAGCAGCAGTTGATGCCAGTGGTGATGGTGGTGGCAATATTCAAATACAAGCCAGCAAGCTAATGCTAGACAGTGGTTCTCAGATTGAGTCCAGCACATTAGGAGCAGGAACGGGAGGAACATTGAAAATCAATGCTTCAGATTCAGTGAACCTGGTGGGATTACCAGAAGTTGATTCGTTTTTCAACACTGGTATATCGAGCCTAGTTTACCCAAGAGCTACCGGATCGGGTGGCAACATCAATATTGAAACTGGGCGGTTAAATGTCCGGGATGGAGCAGGGATCGCTGCTGGTACGTATGGCTTCGGAAATGCTGGTTCCATAGAGGTCTTAGCTCATGATTCAGTAGAAGTGCTGCGAAAACCAACAGCGAATGCAGGCAGTTCCATAACAAGTTTGGCCCAACGAGGATCTACCGGTTCTGGCGGTAACATCAAGATTGAAACTGCGCGCTTGAGTCTACGCTCTGGAGGAGTGATATCATCAGGCACATTTGGGCAGGGTTCGGGAGGCAACGTATCTATAACTGCTGACCAAGAAGTGCAAGTAACCGGAAAGTCATTAACTGGTAATTCTCCTAGCAGAATATCAGCTCGAACTGGAGGAACTGGAAAGGCCGGAAATCTGACAATCGAAGCAGAACGATTAACTGTCACTGATGGTGGGAGAGTAAATATTGGTGGTGAAAAAATTCCAAAAAATCTCAACTTTCAGCCAGGACAAGGAAATGCAGGAACCCTCCGAATCAACGCAGACAGTATCAATCTAGACAGAGGTACTATCACAGCTGGCACAGAAGGCGGCACCAAGGGCGAAGGAGGCGACATTTTCTTACACTCTGGTGACTTACAATTACGTGACAGTATCATTACTGCGACTGCTGGGGGTAATGGCGACGGCGGCAACATCACTATCAACACAGATATCTTAGTTGCAATAAAAAATAGCAGCATCACCGCAAATGCCTTTGAGGGCCGTGGTGGGAATATCACAATTAATGCTAGGGGACTATTCCTTTCCCTTAATAGCTTAATAACAGCTAGTTCCAAGTACGGAATTAACGGTACTGTTAAATATAACATCGCTGATACTAACATTTACCCTACTCAACTAAAAGCAGAAGTAATTCCAATAACTCCTGAAATCACCCCAGTTTGTCAGGCACGAGCAGGCACAGAAGTAAATAGTTTTCGAGTTAGTAGTACTCGCAATCTCCAATCTAAACCTAATAACCTGATGTCTAACAATGTTGAGCAAAGTAACTCTGTTCCAGTTCCAGCTTTGAATAATTCACATAATCCAAAATCATTAAGAAGTAACCAAGCTACACAAATCATAGAAGCCAACGTTTTGATTCGGGATTCTCAAGGAAATTTAGTTTTGACAACAGACCAAGCAAATCCAACCTGGGATAATGCTTCACTGTCTGCAAGTTCTTGTTTTTCAGTATTTCAGTGATAAAAAGATATAAAAATGATCTCACTTCAATGTTGCTTTAAATATCTTTTCTCAGGCATTCTAGGGCTGTCTTTAATTTTAATTCAATCCTCCTCCCCTGCCCAGACTGTAAAAAAAGAAAAAGAATTTCTCAAAAATCAAGCGGCATCCCTGACTTCATCAGGTCACGAACAATTAGCTCTAGATCAGGCGAATGAAGCTTTAAAAACTTGGCAGGAATCTACCAAAATATATCGCCAACTAAACGACCAAGAGGGAATTACGGAAAGCCTGATTAATCAAAACCTTGCTTTCCAAGCATTAGGATTACATAAACAAGCTTGCAATACACTTTTAGAAGCTTTAAACTTTAATACAATTTTAGGTATTTGCGACACGACTTTGCAGCAACCTGCTCTTACTCAAAAAGAGCAACTCACGACATTAATTGGTAAGCAGGAAGCAACATCGGTTAACTTACTTGGATTACAGAATCTCGGAGAAGTCTTGCGGATTTTGGGAAAGTTAAATGAATCTGAAACAGTTCTACAAGAAACGTTAACGCTAGCAAAACTTGTATCTTCATCAAAGATTAGTGGGATTTATCTGTCTCTAGGTAATATTGAACAGACAATTTATCAGCAATTACAAGATAAATATTCTTGGATAGAGGAACCACTTTTTCGAGAGCAGATTGCTAACATTATTCCACAAAAAGCGCAAAAATCACTCTGGTATTACCAAACACTAGAAAACATCCCAAATATCTCAAAATCAGCTAAACTGCAAGCTCAGTTGAATCACTTAACTTTACTGATCAGTTGGGAAAAATTGCTAAGTCATCAACCAAATCAAGCGAACCTCCATCAGAAAGTTAATCAACAAATTAGAGTATTGGTAAATCAAATAGATGGCAATTCTTCTGCCTTTTTGGAGTTATCACCTGAGCCATCTATTCATGCTCGGTTGAATTTTGCTAATAACCTCAGCCAGATCCCAGATGAACAATTGAAATCAGTAGCGATTCGATATGCTAAATTAGCATTGAAAATGGCTGAAACTATTAATAGTATCCGATGGTTATCCTATAGTTTTGGTACTTTGGGTAAAGTATCAACTCAAACAGAACAAAAACAGGCATATTTTACGAAGGCTTTAGGATTCGCTCAATCAATTCGGGCTTCGGATATTGCTTACGAATGGCAGCAGCAGTTAGGACTAATTTACCAAAAGCAGGGAAAAACTGAGTTAGCGATTCAGAACTATAATGCTGCGATCGCAAACATGACTGAAGTGCGTGATAGTCTTTTGTCAACTAACGGAGATTTGCAGTTCTCTTTTCAGTCAGAAATGGAGCCGACATATCGTAATTATATGCGATTACTCTTAACATCACCTAATCCTGATTTAAAAAGAGTAATAGAGATAAATGAAGGATTGCAGATAGCACGCTTAGAAAACTTTCTCAGATGTGGCAAGCTTGACCTTGTTGCTTTGAATCAGCTTCAGAACCTCAAGAGCGCCCCAACAGTAATTCACATTATTGATTTAGGGGATACTATAGAAGTAATTGCTCAGTCAACAGATGGCTCACTTCACCACCATTCTATTGAATCTAAACTAGTTCGATTCCAGATAGATCATCTTTTAGAAGCTTTACAAAATGAAAATTTTTCGGAAGTAGGCGAAAGTAGCATTACTACTTCTTCTCAAGGAATTTATGAAAAGCTAATTGCACCAATAAAAACATATCTACCCCCATCAGGAACACTCGTATTCACTTTAGATAAATCTTTCCAAAGCATACCAATGGCATTGTTATATGATGGAAAACATTATTTAATAGAGCGTTACAGTATTGCAGAAACTTTAGGTTCCAGAATTAGACAACCTAGAGTCTTACATGAAAACCAGATGATAGCTTTAATAGCTGGACTATCAAAACTAAGCCCCAGTTCTATAGATCCAAATGCACCTAAAAATATGGAGAATTTGCTCCCATCTAAACAAGAAATAGAAAATGTAGAAAAACAAACTAAATCGTCAGTTGCCTTGTTAGACAATAAGTTTACCCTTAAAAGGTTTAAAGAAGAACTAACTCAAAATAATTTTCCTATTGTACATATTACTACCCACGGTCAATTTAGTTCTGACCCACTCAAAACAGTACTAGTAGCCTATGACAAGCTAATTAATATTAGGGACTTTGACAGCTTAATCAGAGGTAAAACTGAAAATAGTCAAGATGCAATTGAGTTACTTGTTCTCAGCGCCTGCGAAACAGCTAAAGGCAACAAGCAGTCAGCAATGGGTATTGCAGGAATGGCTGCACAAGCTGGAGCGCGTAGTACTGTTGCTACTTTGTGGCGCGTGGATGCCGATTCTACCGCTTTGCTTATGCAAGAATTTTATAAAGGTTTGAACAATGGCTTGCCAAAAGCAGAAGCACTACGTCAGGCGCAATTAAGTTTACTGTCAAATCCTAAATATAAGAAGGCTTATTATTGGGGTGGGTTCCTCCTGGTTGGAAGCTGGTTGTAAAATTCCACTACTTGTAGCCCTGATTGGGCTTTTTGGAACTCTTTGGAATTATTGCTGCTTTTCGCTAACTCAGATGCCTTGATGTATTCGGATTTCGCCGACTTTGGCAACTTGGCCTTCAGATAGCGATCGCCCAGTACTCTGTAAAGAGTCGGATTTTGGCTGTTAGTTGCTGTTGCCATTTTTAACATCTCAATTGTTTCATTTAAAAGATTTTCTGCCGTATAAATAGCATCTATGTCAAGAATAGTTTCATCTGGAGGTAGCCCTAAGTCTTTGATGCGTTTAATCTTTTGTGCAATTTGTTCTTGCTTTGCTACAGACAATACGTCCACAAACGTTTCATCATAGCTAAAAGCTTGACCATCAATATATGCAAAGACATCTATTGTATATGGAGTACCCGGTTGAAATTCTTTTTCATCACTTGGGTAGGCAAGCCGAGTTTGATTTACAACTTTTTCCCACCCAAACTCGTAACTTTTTACTTTGACTTTGTAAGAAGTAGCACCCTTAACAGCAGTCCAAGTTATTTCTGGACGGGAATTCAATGTTGATGTGCTATAAGGAGAAATGATTGTTGGCTCATCGCTCCCTTCTGTGCCACCTTTTCGTATGTGACACGCATTAGTATTGGTTGGATTGCAAGTGGATAAGGCTTCGTCAGGTTCTGCACATTTATCAAGAGGAATAGTTCCACTAGATAATTTTAAAATGTTTCCAGAACTAAAGCATAAAAATTCTACATAATCACCATTCGCAACTTCTATAGTATCTCCCTTACAAATTAAACTCCCTGCTGACAAGTGCATGTTACCCTTACTTATTATCCTTCCCATTTGTGGATCACAATGAACCTGATTTCTTCTTACTCTTATGAGCGGTACATTTGCTAGCAATGGTAGATGAATTAGTATTAGAGAAGTTAAACAGCACATTCCCCCAAAAAACATCAGCTTTTTCATTGTTTTACAAACATAATTTGTTTGAGCATCTTATCATTTATCAAGTATCCGATCTAGCAGTTCTTGTCTCCAGCGAAACACTTCTGGTAGGCTAGATTTAGTCAAGATACAAGCATCTATATAAGCTCTGGCGTAATTAAGTTGACCTAATGATTCTTCTATTTGAGATAGCAAACAATATGCATCTGTTCTTTCGCTATCTAACTTTGTTGCTTTTTCTAGATATCTTTCGGCTTCAGTTAACTTATTTTCCATTAACCTTGCCCATCCTAAATCTTTATACAGCGATGCTTGTAATTCCCGATTGTTAGTTTTCTGCAAACCTTTTAAAGCTAAAGTAGCTGCTGCTCTATGATCCCCTTTTTTATTTTTCAATCTTGCTAAAGCCGCAACAGCAAATATAGCTTGATCGCTACTTCTAATAGCAATTTCATATTGCTTTTCTGCTAAATCATATTCTCCCTGTCCATCATAAAAATCACCTAATCCGTAATGTGATTCCCATTTATTAGGTTTTAACTTAAAAATTATTTCGTAAGTTTTGTTAACACAATTATAGTCATATAACTGCTGACACGCAATTGCTAAATTATTATACGCAGTATCGTCTTTCGGGTTGTACTTTATAGCTAGCTCGTAATTTTTTCTAGCAATTTTAGGGTTATTTTGATGCTGTAAACCCTTCTCAAAGTAAAAAAATGAGACTGAATTATTTAAATTATGTCCATACTTTATTGCTCTTTGAAAGTCTTTTTCAGCATCAGCAATCCTATTTTCTTTATAAGCTTCTTTACCTTGATTTAAAAAATAATCTGCTACTGTGTATTTTAAGCTAGTATTCAAATATACTGCTTTTTGAAAATCGTTCTCAGCTTGGTCAATTTGATTTTCTTTATAAGCTTTTTTACCGGAATCTAAATAATATTTTGCTACTAGAGGTAGGGATGAATATATCAAACCAACAATACTTAATAAACCTAATACAAACACACTCAGTTGAAACGGCTTTGATTTAATTACTCGATTAAACTTTGATTGATTAGGTAAGCGCTCCAAACGCTGTATTATTATTTGAGTACTTTGTGGGCGCTGCCCAACAAAAGGAGCCATCATATCATCAAGTAAATCAGCCAGAAATTTATCTATGTGAAGTGCTTTATCTCTCCAAATTAGTCTTCCTGTCTGCTCGTCCATTTTGATTTCAATTAAAGAAATACCTGTGACTAAGTAAACAAAAGTTCTACCTAAAGCGTAAAAGTCTGACTGTGGTACGGCTTGTCCATGAATTTGCTCTAAGGGAGAGTAACAAGCTGTCCTAACAGCAGTTATTTCGTAACCATTACCGAATCCTGTAGTAGTTCCTCCACTGGTACTGACTTTGGCAAAGTAGGTTCTACTAAGCTGTCTTGCTCCACCAAAATCAACAAGTGCTAAATTCCCGTCGGGTTGATGAACAATGTTTTCTGGTTTGATATCTCTGTGGAAGAAACCAGACCGATGAACTAAATCAAGAATCTCCATCAACTGCAATAACCATTCATAAGCCATTTCTTGGCTAATTCGTCCATAAGATTGTACCCACTGAGTTAAATTCTCTCCTTCAAACTTATGCATAACTAGACAATGTAGTTCTAGAAGATTATCATTCAGCCTAAATGTGAAATAATCTTCCCTATTAGACTTGGGAATTCCAGGATGGTCTAAGATTTGTAATATGAGTGATTCTCTTTTAAGTAGCTCAACTAACTTAGAATCATCAATCCATCTTAATACTTTCATTACTCTTATTTGAGGCTGAGGATGTTCTTCTGTGCCAATATCCTCAATTTCAAAGACATCTGTGTAAGTATATGGATTTTGCTCCAAAGAACGCAACGGGCGTAGCAAACGAATACGCCCGTTTATTATCAATGGATTTCCACATACTAAACAATTTTCAGCGCTATCAGGATTATAACGTTGGGTACAAAGAGGATTTATGCAGTAGCCCACAAGGTAACTTCCCTTGTTTGTATTGTATCTGGTATTTTATGCACTAATCCCAATGGATCAACTAAAATATACTTCTTAATAGATGCTTGTAAACTATAACTAGCTTCTCGTTTGTTTGATTTACCAGCAATTTCAATTAACGAGCGTTGTTCTAAAACTTCTATTGCTGTTATTAGTTCAAAAACTGACAACTTGAAATCTACTCGCTCTTTTAAATTATCAATGAGTTTAGAGAATTGAATAGGAGTCGAGTTTTCTGACATTTCTTCTGCCAAATAAATCATTATTTGCCTTTGAAGATTACTTAAAAGTCCAACTTGTCCAAATTGCTGATGTAGCATTGTTTCAAGTTGAGGATCAATCATAGTAGTTTGATATCTAAAAAATGTTTTCACACTCCCCTCAAAAAAACGATTAATTCTATCAGCCAACGCTTCTAAACTTGATGGATTCCCAGAGTAATTTTCAATTAATCGCTTACATTCCTGTCCAGTCAAACCTTTTTCTTGTAATATTTGCATTCCAGCGTTTACATCTAAACCTTCTAATTTGAAAGAGCGAATAGGTAGTTTTGTAGTCACAGAAGCAAATTCTTTTAAAGGCAACTGACTTGTTATAATAATGCAGCTTTCATGCTTCCCTTCTGTAAGTTTTAAAAGGAATTTTTCATATTGTAATCTTTTTCCAAAATCATCGGCTAACAATAGCTTTTCAAATCCATCAATTACTAGTAGACAACGATGTAAGTGAAGTTGTTTTGATAGTAAAGATATGCTATCTATAAAAGAGTTTTCACTTGCTTCTATGTCTACTTGAAAAATTTTATTTAAATCAATGACTAACTCATCAATTGACAAAGAATGATTAATTGTTTTCCAGATTATACATTCATATATACTACTTAAAGAATCAAAAGTTATTTCTTCAACCAATCTAGAGGCTAATAAAGTTTTTCCTATTCCTCCAACTCCAGTAAAAACTATACAGCGTTCTTTAAATAGAGTAATTTGTTTCTTAAAATAGTTAATTTCATCCTTTCGTCCATAAAAAGATTTTATTTTAGGTAGTTCCCCATAAATTCTAATATTGCCAACGAAACTATCGTTATCCAATCTGGATGCCTCTTCCTTCCGATAATCGCTCTTTGCTAGCTTAAGCAAAATAGATTTCAAAGATATTTTTGTTACTTTCACTCCATCACCAATAATTACTGAAAGCATACTCCATAGTGGTGGAGCTACTTTCTGCTGCAAATAGTATGCGTTATACCCCGAATCACTTGCCATCTCTTTATAATCTTTACTATCCCAAACTCCCTTAATAAGAACTTTTTCTACTTCTGTTAAATACCTTCCCGTAGATTGAAATACTTGTTCTTCTAATACAGCTAATACTCTTTTTACGTCTAAAACTTGGCTTGAATTCATGCCGACTTTTCCTTACGTAAGTAGGTATACATAAAGTTACATTTTACTCCTTAGTACTTAAAATATCTACAAAATTCACAATTATTAACTGAAGCTAGGTTCTCAAATTACCTTTCTAGGCTATATTGATTTAAATGCTACATCTTAATAGGGAGATTTAACGCATCTCTAGTACATTATCCGGTCTAGCTTGAGCATAAAAGTGTGAAAGAAGTTGACCAACGTCAACCAGGGAACACCGCCTGCGGGTATTTTTGATCACTGATTAATTCAATGGGTTTGTTTTGAAAAGCTTGTGTTTAGGTATCTTAACCTAAACCAAATATCTTCTGCGAATACATTTGAATGAAAGCTCTTACCTCGACCGAGTAAGACGACCAGAACTTCTGTAAAATCAAGCTAATTGAAAGGAGGCATGGAGGTGAAGATACAACAGTACGACTGTTTAATGCAGAAAGCGCCACTAAGGAGTCGCGCTTTCTACGTATTGCAAATTTCATATTGATCTAGAGCGGGTTTGATCTCGAAGGAACAAAAGAAGTTGTCGCTAAAGTTTGGCCACTGGTGCGACTACTAAATTGTCCGAGAGTTTTTACCGCGCTACCAGATCCATTATAGGGTCTGCCGCCTGGAAAGTCCATTCCCTGCGGTGTGTTTTTGCTGTCGAAATTCATAAATTTTAGGTAAAGTTAAGTTTGGTTAAGAAACATCCCGAATTTTGTAGTTAAAAGCAGTAGTAGCGCGAATAATAGTTACCAGTTATCAGTTGGGAGTAGAGTCCAAGATTAGATAACTGATAACTGATTCAACCCCCTCTGAACTTGTCAACCGAGTTATCAGGGGAAAATATCGTGAAAAACAGAGAACGCCCCAAGAGCGCAGTGTTAGAGCGCATAGGGTCGAGTACAGCTTTCACATGGCAATTTTGTGCTGTGACGAAGGGAAATTTTCGGAATATGCAGGCTAATAGTCTGGCAAGTCAACTTTGCATGGTGGTTAGCAGAGGGGCAGAGGGGCAGAGGGGCAGAGGGGAAAGAACTTATATAAGCCTCTCCTCTGCTCCCCTGCTCCTCTGCTCCCCTGCCGACCTCCACCCAGTAATTTTGGGTTGGCGAACGGCTAGAGCAAGGATTTCGCAGCTTGAAAGCGTTCTTTCCAAGGGATTCCGAGGAGAGAACCGATGAATGCCTCTTCAACTGAATATCCAAACAATCTCACGGCTGCGGAATACCATGAGTTGTTAGCTGGTAGCGCCATTCATCCGGCGTTGATTAAGCGCAACTTCTTCCATGTAGAGGGAGAATCAGTTTATGATTTCCTGTTCATATCTGATAAAATCCCACGTAAGAATGCGGGTCGGGTAACAGATGGATACTTAAAGCTGTATCAGCATCTATTACTGGGTGGGACGTGGATTCAGTCACTTGACCCATTCAAAAACTGGCAACCGATGGAATGGGGAAGAATTAAGCCCAACTTCCCGCGCTTTGATTGGCAAACAGGCAAACCAGTCAAATACGAGTCACCCCCCAAAACCCCCAATCGCGTTACTTACTTTGATGTCGCTAACCCCATCTGGGACAAAGTTGCAAAGCGTTATTTAATTAAGCGCTATCATTCGCTTTTGGCGCTACGCTTGCTGGATCAACTCAATCCACTAATATTTTGGGAGTGGGTAAAACAGCATCCAGAGATTCCAGTTATCTTATGCGAGGGCGAAAAAAAAGCGGCCTGCTTGCTCTCTTTGGGGTTTGTAGCGATCGCACTGCCGGGAATTTGGAACGGGCGCGTCGGCAAACAGGATTTTGATGAACGGTTGCATCCTGACTTAGTACCAATGGCTCAGGCGGGACGCAAGTTCATAATTCTTTTTGACCACGAAACAAAAGCTAAAACCAGGTGGTCAGTGTTTCAAGCCACTGTTCGCACTGCAAAGGCAATTGAGTCTGCTGGTTCTGAATGTGAAGTTGCATTACTGCCGGGGCCAGAAAAAGGCGTTGATGATTTTGTAGTTGGTCGAGGTGTTGATGCCAATGCACTACTAACTGCAATTATAGACGATGCTAAATCACTCAAAGATTACCAGCGCTCATATCGGGCTAAGAAATGGGGACTTAGCAAATACAAACCAGATGTCACTGTTAATGTCAAGTATCTCTCTGAGGCTTTGTGCATTCCTGAACTTGAAGAAAAATGCTTGAGAGTGCCTGAGCTTTATGAACTTGAAAAGGAACAACTTTTCACGCCATCTATAAAAGGACATTGGAGAAAGAAGGAGTCTACGGATTCTGGCGGAGTTGATTCAGACAAATCGAAGAAATCCCCTACCTTCAATTTCCCAAAATCAGGACTGGTCGTACTCTGGAGCGACATGGGTACAGGCAAAACTGAACTTATGCGCTGGTGGCGTGACCAAAATCCTGATGCCAGATTTCTCAACAATGGACATCGGGTTAACTTGCTGAAAAATCTTGCCGAACGCTTGCGGACGGCGATGTACTCCGACTTGGGTTACACAGGTTTAGCCCAAGCCCAAGCCCTTAGTATTACTATCGACAGCTTGCATAAGCTGAATACTCAGTCTCTCACCTACGGTTGCATATTTATAGATGAAGCTTGCCAATACCTTACCCACTTACTACACAGTAATACTTGCAAACAGCACCGTGCAGCAATCCTAGAAGTACTGGAATATATAGTATACAATGCGCCACTGGTCGTCATCGCTGATGCACACATGGACGATTTAACGGTAAACTTCTTTCTTGCGATGCGACCAAAAGGTGAAGTCCCGTACATCATTAAAAACGAGTGGCGAAACGGTTCACGCACAATTTATTGGTACGAGGGGGATAATTCAAGCGCCATAGTCGCCCAAATCTCGGCAGCGCTGATGCTTGGTGAAAAAGTTATGGTTGCCAGCGACAGTAAGCGTTTTATCAAAAAACTTGACAAATCCTTTACTATCAAATACGAAGAATCTAGTAGTTCGCCAAGTGAACTTGGCTCTTTAAAGGTTAAAGGGGATACAACTCTTGGAGAGGCTACGCCAACGACTACGCTCAGTAACCGGGAAAAGGAAGAATTAACAGATTCCTCCACCCTTTTTTCCCCCTTACCCCTTACCCCTTGCCCAGTCCGTAGGACTTCATGGCGTATCTGGTCGGTTCACTCTGACAATTCTGGCAGTGATGAGAATGTCGCTTTCATCAAAGATATCACCAACGCCGTCAAAAACTTTGATGCCTTGTTCACCTCTCCCAGTCTCGGTACTGGTGTCGATATTTCTGAGTATCATTTTGATTTAGTATTTGGTGTGTTTCACGGCGTTTCCCAAACTGCTACTGAATGCGCCCAGCAGTTGTACCGCTATCGCCCAAAAGTCCCGTTTCATATTTGGGTGGCAAAGCGTCCTCCCTTTGGTTACAAGGATACAAACGCATCCAAGATTAAAGAGCGCTTACTCCAAACCAATGAAATGACCGCTTTTCTGTTGCGAATTGACAGAGAAACGGGTAAGCGGGGAGCGGAGAAAGATTGGGCCTTAGATGCCTATTGTCAAATTATGGCTAACCGCCACTATTCTCTCAATAATCTGCGTGATGATTTGCGATCGCTCCTCACCGAAATGGGCAATACATTTATATATGTGGGCAGTGATTCAGATCCTCAATCCCTTGAAAGTCTAAAAGCAGCAGCACAAGCTTTGGATAGTGCCCACAATTCGGCTGTTGCCAAGGCCAAGAATATTACTTTGAGTGAGTACCGTGCCCGTCAGAGCAAAGATTACCTTGACCCTAATGAAATTTTTGAATGTGAAAAGTTCCGCATTTCTGATTCTTACGGCATTGAAGTTACCGAATCACTCGTAGAAATGGATAAAGGTGGCCGCTTAATTAGAGCTATCGCTGGACTTGAGGCCATTTTAGCCCCACCCGAAGAATCTTTTACTGACCCAAAAACTGGGCAAACTTATCCTACACCACCAACAATTGTCACCCAAAAAGACCGCAATGAGCGGGACAATTTACCTTTGTGCATCGACTGGGGTAATTATTCCGCACGCTGGCTGGCTAGATTTAACCTGGGACTGCATCAAATTCTCACTTCTTTAATGAAGGGTGATGAAGTTACTGCCGACGATTCCACCTTACTCAAGATGACGGAGATCGCTAAAAACTGTGCTGCTCACGTCAAAGCAATTCTTGGATTTACTATTCCCCTAGACTGTAAACCTATTTGGTTGCTAGCTACTTTAGTAGAGCAGCTGGGGCTAAAGTTGACTTTCCGCAAGCAGGGCAAGCGCGGTCAACAGGTGAAACTTTTCTCTTTATCTAAAGAGGAATTAGAATTTGCAATGCATGTAATTGCTCATCGCGTGGAAAAGCGTAATCAAAAAGAAAATCGAACCTATTCTGCTGCTCAAACCCTTGCTGCGTATAGTGTAAACCCCAATCAGCAGCCCGTATCCACACCCCCCCTTGATGCTATAGGGAACTCCCATTGCCAAGGGGAGGATACTACCGAATTTGAGTCGCCTCCGACAGATCGCGTTACACTACTCCACTGCGTAGAAACACTTCGCTCTGGTATTAAGCAGGGGGTGGACGCGATTAAAGGCATTCTCAAGCGATGGGTTGAGGATTTGCGCTGGGATACGGTGCTGGAACTTGAAGTGATCGCCGCGAGTGAACTGCGACTTGTGGAATCTCTTGTCCCGGAATTTTATGCCTTGCTAAGTGAAGAGGTGTTGCCGATGGAGTTCTCCTAAACTTTCGTCATAACTAACCGCATCATTGAAGCAATTTCTACTTTTGCTTTCAGCAATTGCGCTGATGCTGCTTTGCGAAATCGATTTTTTGGTAAAATGGGGTCAATGCCTTTTCTTTACTGAATTATCGGTCACTTCGACTAACTGGGGTTTCCCGAAGTCGTCTGACGAAACCGGAGCAAGTAGTGCTAAAGATGATACCGCTCCCAATACTTGATCTTCTCTCACCTCCAGGTACTTGTACAGCTCGTCCAACGTGCGATGCCCAGAAATTTCCTGAATCACTCTTAAGGGAATTCCGGCATTACTCATCGAGGTGAGTGCTGTGCGCCGAAAGCTGTGAGAGCTTATGCCTTCAACTCCTACTTTTTTGCAAGCGACTCGCAATATCCACAATGCCGAATCCCGGTGCAGGTGGTTATTCGCTCTTGAGTGGTCAGCATTTCCAGGGAACAGCCAAGGAGAATCATCACGCGGTTTATATGCTTGCAACCTGACTCGCAATTCTTGAATTACCGGGATAGCACGGGTAGCCAGTTTCCCTTTCGTGTTACCTTTGCGAAAGATGATTTTGGCTCTGACTTTTCCTTTGGTATCATATACGTCGCGCTTAAGCAACGTCACTGCTTCATTCACCCGACACGCTGTGTAAAGCATCACCGCAAACAGCGCTTTATCTCGCAGTGAATCCACCCCCTCCGAGAACAGAAGTTGGATTTCCTGCAAAGACAAAATCTTTGCTCGACCATGCCTATCAATTTTCAAGGTTGCTGCCCCATCAACACCCCGCCCTGTTCTTATTATCCCAGTCCACGAGACAGGTTTTGCCAGGGGTGCAATTTTCGCAGCTATGCAGATGAGCAGTATGGGTATTTTCAGCAATTAACGTGACAAATAATTCTTTAATGGACAGTTGCGCTCCGTGCAATCGCCGCAGCTTTCACCTGAAAGCACCAGTTGTTGTGGTTAGGCAATATCAATATTGATTGATAACAATGCAGAAACGACCGTTGGGACTTTACCGAATGGCAAGTTAGTTTTTGATGTCTGAAATTACAATGTGTTTTCAACGTGTAGGTACCTACCCAAGTAAGTGATCGGTTCGTCTTCAGGCAAGTCAATTTTCCCGATTTGGGTGGTAAGGCACTTAACCGCTCATAAAGATACGAAAGTACGATCCAGATCCACGCCACACAACGAGCAATTAAGAACAAGGCTGGTATCTTTTTTTGCGGTTCCCCCTAAAAATACACTTCTAAAAGAAAAACCTAAAAATCGATGAAAAAAACAAACTAAAAATGACTTTATAGTTAATAAGTAATATAACAGGTTAAAGAGCATACTCTTAACAGTTAACTACACAAATATTACAGGTGTAGGTTTGGGTTAGAGAAAACGGGCAAAGGTGCTTATTTTAAGAAACTTGTACAAAATTCTTTCCTGCATCTGTTGTTTTCATGCCAAATCAAGCTTATCGGAATAGCCCGCTATCTAATCGCTATCACGCCATAAAACTATAGAGTCATTTTAAGTTTATTTTTTGAGAGTGCTTTGATTCCTCTATAAAAAATTCTTCAAAAAACGGACGGGTAAAACTTGCTCCCCAAAAACTCAAACTTTTCTCCGATGCGTTTGGACACTAATTATTTAAAACTGACAACTAATTCTTTAATGGACACCAGGGCTTAAAAGCAGGGGCAACTTTTAGAGACGCTATGCGTAGCAAGATCCCCATAGGGGTACAGACTTACTGTACTGGATGCAATTATTGCTTTCTTACTCAGCAATCTAACTAGGTACTCAGCACTGTTTCGATGAGCAAAAATTAGATAAAGCAATCCTGCAAGTGTTTAAGCCTGAGATAATTTTTGATCGCCAATGGTAGCCGTTGGCAGTAGCATCTCTTTACAAAAGCCATCGCTTGAAGAATGCGCTGACACACTTGGCGATGATAGCATCAAGGTAATTCATCATGATGAATTACACGATTTAATAAGCGTGGGCAATCCAAGTTTACCTAGATGATACGTGAACATGAGCAATACAGGGCGGAAAAAAAAATTAGCATCTTTCAACTGTGACCAAAGGAAGTGGGAGCAGTTTATCGCCTGTTGCAACTCGAAAGGGACGACCGCAACAGCCACGCTGCTCGAATTTATCGAACTTTACTTAGACGATTCTCAAGATCAGCTTGATGCAATAGATGGTAATAATTTAGACAAACGCTTAGATTCTCAGATTAAGGCAAGTGTTGAGAAGTACTTAGTTACGAGTAACAATAGTAACGCCAGTCCGACCAACGAAACAATAATAGCTATTTGCGAAAGACTTGATAAGCTGGAGTCAGAGTTTTCAAATGAATCTAATAGCAACCAAACCACAGTAATTGATAATCTCGCCAATTTAGAACAAAAAATTGAAAAGATGACAGCCCGAATGACACAGTTGGCTGAGGCGATCATTAAAATACAAGACTATCTCAACAACCAACAAAAGCGAGGCCAAAAATCGTACTACAACAATTCATCCTATTCTGGGCAAAGTCCGCGAATGCAACCGTTAACTGAAGAAGGTTTGGCCAAGAGGCTTGGTGTAAGTGAGGAAACTGTACGCAAAGAGCGAATTAATCTTCCCCCACCGCTTTTTGTAGCATGGTGTAAGAACAAGGATAGAGCAGGGCTAGGGTGGGAATTTAACCAAAATACGGGATTCTATCAGCCAGCAAGTTAGTATCAGGACACATTCTGTTCCCTGTTCCCTTTCTTTGTAAGAATAGGTCGGGTATTGTGTGGGAATTTAATGAAACTTCGGGATTATGTGATCTGGGAAGTTAGTCAGGAGTATCCAAATGTTTTTTCAAAGTGTAGGGGCAATCAGGAGTTTTGATTCCACTGGCGTAAGGTAATTTATAGGATGCCCAGATTTGCCACCGCAAAACATCAACTCCAATAGTTGAACTACCAAATTGTACTCGACAGTCTTTGTCTGGGTTTTGTATAACATTTTTGATGATGGTATTTATGGCTTCTGTCTTGAGATTATTCGGTATGCCCATTAGTAGCTTTGTAAGCCACTGTCTGATTTGTGGTGACTGTAGCCAGTCTTTGATTTGGTCATCAGTAGGAATTAGGCGATTGAGTAATAGCGTGGGATTTTCGTTATCTTCATTAACTTGGCTTTTGGGTTGAAAGAGTTGATGAAAATTAGTATCTGTGTTGGACATAAAGTTGATTGGTTAAAAGAGAATATCTCTATTATAGATAAATTGGATAAATTCGATAATAGCTAATATATTTTATCAAGATATTAAGATAAATAAATATAAGAAGATTATTTATCCTTTGACACAAAATTATAAAGATTTGACTAATTAATTATGTTATAAATATTAAATAAGTTCCTTATGCAAGTATCAAATAAATACTATGCACCCAATAGAGTTTAAGAAGAAGTGGAAGTTAACTTATCAAGAGATGGCGTTCGTATTAGGATACGAAAGTGATTACACTGTTCGCTGCTGGGGAATGAAAGGAAGATTTAAGCGAAACCCTCAAAACGTTGTTCACGTAGCTTGCAGCCTTCTAGATGAAAAATGGGCAAGTCAGGGTAAGAAGCTAAATTCTTGTCTTTGAACAAAATTTTTCTCTTGTAGTTGCATTTGCGACTTGCCCGCCACGAAAAAGGCGGGTATTTTTATATGTAGTTAGAAGTTCCAAGAAGTTCTCAGAGTCATGGGGATAGGGAGGTTTACCTGGCAAAATGAAGAACTAACAAGACCAGAAGTTGCGGCGATGTTAAAGCCAAAGGTTTCTGCAAGACAACTACAAGCGTATTTGAACATAGCTCGAAAGTACTTGCCAGAGTTCCAGAAATTCACCAACGAAAAAACAGGTGGTCTAAATGGCATGAGCAAGCTCTACAAGTATCATATTGCTCCCCTTCAAGAAATTCGCTCACTAGCTAGAGAGCATACTTTAGCTGATATAGAAAGTGAATTTCAACAACGAGCATTAAGCAAGTCAGAAGTAGGAAGCTGGAAATAGATTTTTTGTTACTTTTAACTTTGGTAATAAGGTCAAGAAAAAGGGGGTAGGGTGTGGGGTGTAGTGAGGACAACATTGGACGTAGCTATGAAACCCCGACCAATGCAATTGCCTTAAAATGCAGGACTTAAACCAATTCGCAATTCGCAATGGGCTAACGCCCCGCTCCGCTAACGCAATTCGCAATTACGTTTTGTGACGTGGATTTAGCTGAGGCATCAAAACGCGCTGCCGTCATTAGGCAGGGGGACTTAAACCCCCAAAGTTTGTTAAACACAAA
>NZ_JADEXT010000052.1:0-43918 GCF_015206985.1 Nostoc sp. LEGE 12447
TGACAAAGATTGTTGTGATTAACGTTCCAAAGTCTATGCTAGTCATGGGGGAAGTCTGAGTTGAAAAGCTGGTAACTTTCATCTTCTTACTTCTCCCGCCTTTTTTCCTAATTCACATTAGGCGTGATTTATTAAGTAAAGATTATTATTTATCAGCTAACCGGAATATTTAAAAGTATTGAAACAAAGTTTTGTAATTTATTGGGTACTGATAAGGGCGATAGCACACTTCAGCATTGCCAGTTTATAGGAGTCAGCAGTTATGTCTTCCTTTTCAAAAAAAATCATAGCTCGTAACTTGATTCACCGTTTGCCATTGCGATCGCTCTTGATTGTTCCATTTGTCCTGCAAATCTTTGCAGCGGTTGGGTTGACGGGGTATATTTCCTTACGGAATGGGCAGAAGGCAGTCAATGATGTTTCTGTTAAGAGAGTCAACAGATTGATTTCAATCTGCCAACTGGAAGGCAGTTTGTGCAAGTTTCAGCGATTCGAGACGGACGAGGCATTGATTGGTTGAGCATAGTTGTCGTGCCGGAATCGGACTTTATGGCACAAATTAATGCCAATACGCGCAACACGATTTTGCTCTGCTTGGGTGCGTTGGGTTTGGCAACCATTATAAGTATCTATACCTCCCGTTGGATTACCCATCCCATCCTCAAATTACAGCAAGCGAGTGAAGCGATCGCCACTGGGAAACTTGATCGCACTGTAGAAGTGAAAGGCATCAATGAATTAGAAGCATTGGCGCGATCGTTTAATCAAATGGCGGCCCCAATACTACTCGGTTAAGCATTTTGAACTCAGAATTTAGTTTGGGGAAAAGGTTAAAGGGTAAGGGTTAAAGGTTTTTTCTTTCCCTTTTCCCCTTCCCCTTAACCGACAAGTATTGATGGCGGCACAACTCAAAACCTCCTTCACCGAACTCGAAGAACGCGTTGCCGAACGCACGGTTGAACTTCAGCAGGCGAAAGAAGTAGTCGACAGTGCAAACCATGCCAAGAGTGAATTCTTGGCTAACATGAGCCATGAGCTACGTACACCGCTCAACGGCATTCTCGGCTTTGCCCAAATCTTAAATCGCTTCAAATCTCTACCCGATAAAGAACGTCATGGGGTGAATATTATTCATCAGTGCGGCTCTCATCTTCTGACACTGATTAACGACATCTTAGACCTATCCAAAATCGAAGCCCGCAAACTCGAACTCATCCCCAAAGCCATCCACTTTCCCGCCTTCTTGCAAGGAATTGTGGAAATTTGTCGCGTCCGGGCTGACCAAATTCAAGTTGCAATTGCGGATAATGGTATTGGGATGAGCGAACAAGTCAAAGAAAAAATATTTGACCATTTATTTACTACTAAAGCTGTTGGTCAAGGAACTGGCTTAGGGTTAGCGATCGCTTATCAAATCATCACAGAAAAACATAAAGGGTTGCTTTCTATAAATTCTACACCCGGTAAGGGAACTGAATTTTTAATTACCATACCGATTCTGGCTGAGATTCGGGGTTAAAGCAGAGCAAAGGTATACCTACATCTGTCACAGAAGGGTAACTCCCAAGTATTTCTTGATACAGAAAATCCCCTTTTGGGGTGTGAAGACAAAATCTAAAATTGACTAATTATTGTCATCTTGTAGCTTTTCTGGCAATTTGCGATCGCTCTGGGGTTGATTATCAGTTGGTGAATTTTGCTTTTCTAATGTTGGTACTACTACGGCAGAAGGATCTGACTGTTTGGATTGTGTTGGTGGTGCTGCTGGTATAACCACAGAATTTGGTGGAATTATCGGTTGAGGGGAAGCAGAATTCTGATTAGAAGCGGGTGAGTTATTTTGTGGCAATGGCGCAGGGGAAGCACTACGAGATGACCGGATCGCCCGTAGTTTTTCCACTAGCGAGGGTGTGGGGGAAACGCTAGGTGAAGATGGAGATTGCTGCAAATCGCCCCGTTGTGATTCTCCTATAGGACTGCTAGGAGTTTCTTCGGGGGAAGAACGGCGATTACGTCGGCGCTGCTTGGAATTAGAAAGAGGTGCTGATTCTGTTCTTGAGGGGGTGTTAGTCTCTTCACCATTTTCTAAGCTAGGTACTTTCGCGGCTGGTTGTTGAGTAGGCTGTTCAAAAAGCGGCTTTGTGGTTGGCTGCGGCTGAGATTTGGGTAAAATGCTAGTGATGCCAAAACCTGCTGTAGCAGCAACTAAGGCTACACCTACACCCATGAGTATTTGAGATGATCCCGGTTTTTTTGCCAGTGGATTTTCTTTAGCAATGCTTTGGTTGGGCTGTGCTAACACAGATGGCTTATGAAGGCGATTTTGGCCAGTTTTTCCAAGTAAAGTTGCAGCTTGTTGGGCAGATAAATTAACAGTTGGGACTGCATAAGTTGCTAAGGCTTCCGGTGTCATCAGTCCCTCATTTCCAGGTAGGAGTTGTAACCACTCAGCAACTGTCGCTGGTCGAAAACGAGACTCCACCGCCATACCGCGCATTATTGCCTGATTGACAGCAGCACTCAAGTGTGGTTGCAATTCGCGGGGGGAAGGCATTTGTTCGCGATCGCGCAATAATGCTGGCATAGGCACTTGTGCTGTCAACAGTGCATACAAAGTTGCGGCTAAACCATAAACATCAGTGGCGGGTGTGCGCGGCGCTTGCGTCAAATATTGCTCAATTGGAGAATAACCTTCAGAAACCAGACCAGTGTGAGTCTGTCTGACATTGCCATTAAATTCCCTGGCAATGCCAAAATCAATTAGTACTACTTCTTGTGTTCCTTGACGAAGAATAATATTATCTGGTTTAACATCTCGGTGCAGCAAACCATTGTTATGTACTACCTGTAAAGCTGCTCCAATTTGCCGAATGTAATGAATTGCTGTGGCTTCAGGCAAAGTTATTCCTGGTAATACAAATGCGTCTCCCAAGGTTTCGCCACGAATGTATTCCATTACCATGTAAGGCAGTCCAGCTTCCACAAAAAAGTCACTGACTCGGACTATATTTGGATGAATACAGGTAGCTAATCGTCTGGCTTCATCTTGGAATTGGCGCTCAAATTTCGCAAAATCAGGATGTTGTCGCAGCCGTTCATTGATGGTTTTCATCACCACCTCCTGGCCCAAGTAGTGATGGGTAGCTTTAAATGTAATACCAAAGCCACCCCGCCCTATTTCTTGAATTAGGGTATATTTTCCATCTTGCAAAATTGTGCCTGCTAACATAAAGAGTCCTGAATCCTGAGTGAGCAGATAAATAGCGAGTCCTGAGTCTTGAGGAATTTCTAAAAATTTTCCCGTATTTTATATGAGGCAGGGTTTATTACCTGTCTATTCTACGGGATGATTTAGTTGTCGGAACTCCCTAAGCGAGAAAACCTCCCCACCTCACAAAAGTTTTATCTTTTTCAGATGATAACGCGGGAGTCAAGAAATTCTGAAGCAGGAAAAAGACTTAAGCTATCTGCTACATCCGTAATGTTAAGGAGAAAATACGATTCGACGCGCTAGTTGCTACAACATAGTTTCTTAATTGACGCTTTAATTTCGTCTTAATTCAGCACAAGCTGAAACACTCAAAGCACTCTCCCAGCCAGCTATTCACCGCTACCTTGACTACTTTGAGCTAGATTCACCCAACAGTAGAGGATTTACACTCGTACTGATTCCCAGCCCAATCTCTAGAAGCACAACTCAAAGCTGGGCGTAGTTTCAGTGAAGAAGAAGTTAAAAAACTAGCAAAAGCCATTCTATAAATTCTCAAATATCTACATGGTCGTCAAACGCCCATAATTCAGCGTGATATCAAACCAAGCAATATTCTATTAACAAATAGCTCTGGTTGAGTGATTCGCTAGGCTTACCAATTACTAAAGAGTAAATCACAAACTAAATTCTGCTGCGCCATCTTCATCCACATTTGAATCCTTACCCATAGCAGTAGGTTTAAATTTAGAGCCATGAATTAATTCACCGAATGCAATTCCTGAATTTTGATGAAGAATATTCAGCACACTCATAAAATCTCGCACAATTTCTCCTGGTGTCAGTAATGCTTCTGCACCCAAGCGATTAATAATTTCTTGCACAAACTCTTTCAACTCACGATTTGTCAAAGTCTGTTCATAACCAAAATTAAGTGCATGAATCTCAGCTAAACGTTGCAGAAGGGTTAAGATTTCTACTTCACTCAAAGGATTTAACCGAATTACTGGCCCTGAATTTTCTTGAACATTAGCTTGGGCAACAAAACGACTTTCTTTTGTGCGTCTTTGCCAAGCTTGGTCTGCAAAAAGTCCGCGTTTAGGGTCTTCTAAAAATTTAGTTGTTCCACCAACAACAATTCCAAGATGTTCTGCTTTACATTGCATGGTGTCGTTAAACATTGCCAGGAGTCGATTATAATTCTTTTCTCGCGTTACCGTAGTAGATATTTGATATAAATGTACGGCTTCATCAACTAAAATTAACAGTCCTTTATAACCAATCTCAGCGACAAACTTCGCAAACAATTTTATATAGTCATACCAACTATCATCATCAATAATAACGCGCACTCCTAAAGCTGCTTTCGCCTCAACTTTAGTAGTAAACTCTCCCCGCAACCAGCGCATTGCCGCATTTTTTAAATTATCATCATCCATTCGGTAGCCACGCCAATAAGCAATAATTACGCTACCAAAATCGAAACCATGAACTAAGTCTTCAATATATTGAACTACTTCCCTAATTTTTGATTCAACTTGGTCATCAAAACCATCGTCATTGGGACGCATTTCAGTTTCTTTAACCACTTCTTGTTGAATTTTATTAATCCATCCTTCTAAAATCGAGACTAAAGCACCACCATCAGGACGAGTTTTTGTAGCTAGGTGGCTCATTAATTCTCGATATGTGGCTACACCTTCATTATTGCTCCCAGCTAATCGGCGTTCAGTAGATAAATCAGCATCCGCTACTACAAAACCTTGCTCCATAGCGCGGTTACGAAGTAGTTGCAGTAAAAAACTTTTTCCGGAACCGTAGTTACCAATTATGAAGCGAAATGCTGCTACACCTTCTGCAATATCATCAAGATTTTGTAATAGGCTTTTTAGTTCTTTTTCTCGACCTACTGCGATATATTCAACTCCTACTCTTGGCACTACCCCCGCACCAAGGGAATTGATTAAACCAGTGGAGATTTTTTTCGAGATTTTGAGCTTTGCCATGTATTACACTTCTTTTTATTCTAAACGCATAAGCACGCAGTAAATAGGTAAGGTACATATTCACCTTACTACTAACTTGACGACAGCAATAATATTTTAATTTGTCGACGCATGTCTAGCCATGAGACTTTCATGCGTTGCGATCATTTTTTTGACATGGGTAATATGCTCATGATAAACTTCTGGAATTTCCGAATCTGAGTTAATTATTAATTCCCCAATAGTATCATTTGCCCGTTCATTTATAGAATCGATTAAAAGATTCGGCATAGTGATATTTGCTTCGGCAATTTTTTTAATAGCAGCCTTGGGATTATCTTGCTCAACTATAGCTTTTAATACTTGTAATTCGTATCCTAGGAGATTTTCTAAAAAATTAGTCCATTCTTCAGGTATATTTTCTGATGTCTCAATTTCTGAATTATTTATGACTGCTGTAGTTTCCATTATTTCAGAAAAGGGAAACAATTCAGTATCATCTTCTTGGAAATTATCAACTAAAGGTTCTTGATTAAATGTTTCTAGTTGTTGGAGTAATTCCCATACTTGATTTTGCAATGAATCTCGTTCTTCTTGCAATAATGCAATTTGCCCTTGCAACTGCTGTAATTCGACTTTGTGTTCTGCTAGTTGGGTTTGTGAAGAATGTAGGATAGCTTGAATATTTTCTCTTTCGGTTTTTGTCGCTACAAGCAACTGATTTTTTTGGGTTGTCTCAACTTCTAATTCTTGAATTGCAATTCGCAGTTCGTATAGTTTTTCTTCTAATTGGGGTTTGAGTCTGCCTAAAAGAGTTAAATTACTTTCAACTTCTTGTTTCTCTTGTTGGAGTTCTGAAATTTGGCTTTGCAATTGCGTGATTTCAGCACGAGATACATTACAATTTGACTCTAGACGACGCTTTTCTGCTGTAAGTATAGAAAAAGCATTGTTCAATTCTGTTTGATTTTTCTGCAAGTTATTAATTTCAGTTTGCAGGATATTTATTTCAGTTTCTAGCTGTTTTTTTTGTCCGGTAAATGTTCTTAACTCTCGATGTAAACTATCTCTTTGGTTACGGCTTTCTGCAACTTGATTTTGGAGTTGCTGTGACTCTGCATATAATAAATTATGATGTTCTTCGATTTGATTGATTTCTCTGACAACACGAGCTTTTAGCCCCTCCATTTCTTTAATTCGTTTGCGGAGAGAACCTAAAACAAACATTTCATAATTTCTTCGCCGCTTATCTACAAATAATGCTGTTGCATAGATAGTAGCGGCAGTAATTAAACCTGTGAGAAAAGCTTTATTAAAATCCCAGCTTGGGACGAGACTAAGACCAAAACTCACACTAAAGGCAACTATTCCTAGTATAAATCGATTGCTGATCGTTACTGATTGCATATTGCTCGTTTTTAGCGTAGTGAAATTATCAGAATAAGTAAGTTTCATACTAATTCGTAATAGTCGCCATTGGCGTAGCATCTCGTAGAGAAGGCGAGAAGCAAGCTACGTAATTCGTAATTACATTGGTGGACACCAAAATGTAATTACAAATTAGAATACACAGGTGATTCTGTTTGGTTAAATAAGGCATTTTTCCAAAGTTTTGTATCATAGTATTTCTGAAATATCTAGTTTTAGTTACTGGCGCATCATATTGTTATGTAACTAACCAAAAAATTTAATCATCAATAAATTAATTTTAATCCGAAGTATTAGATGTATGGTTATTTGCATAAAGAAGTCTTAAATCTGCTTTTAAAAAATCAACAAATTGCCGTGCTGTGCGTCCAGAACGACCGTTGTGGCGAGTTGCCCACTGTAATGCTTGAAACTCTAAATCTTCTTGGGTAATATTAATTTCAGCTTGTGCTGCTAGATGTTGTACTATCTTCAAATAAGTTTTCTGATCGGCTGGTTCAAAGGTCAAGGTTAAACCAAAGCGATCGCTAAACGAAAGCTTCTCCTGCATCGTATCCCAAGCATGGACTTCCTCATTATCCTTGGGGGTAGGTCTATCCACAAAGAACTCTCGAATCAGATGGCGACGATTGGAAGTAGCATACACAACTACATTTTGCGGGCGCGCGGTTAAATTACCTTCTAAAACTACCTTGAGCGCTTTAAAGGCATCATCATCTTCTTCAAAGGAAAGATCGTCGACAAAAATAATAAATTTTTGTGACACTCCTCGTAAATGTTCCACAATTTCTGGTAAGTCTTTTAAATCAGATTTTGTCACTTCCAATAAGCGGAGACTACGCTCGCTATATTCATTTAACAAAGCTTTCACTAAAGAAGATTTGCCAGAACCACGACTACCGTAAAGTAATACATGGAGTGCCATCTCTCCTGATAATAAAAACTCTGTATTTTTTAACAAAGCATCTCTTTGAGACTCGTAACCTACAAGCGCACTCAACTTAACCGGATCAGAATATCGGATACCGATAAATTGCCCAGCTTGCCAACGTAAAGCGCGATATTCTGCAAATAAACCAGAGCCACATTGCCGATAATAAGCTGCCAACTCTTCTACAGCATCACCCCAATTGTCTAAGTCTTGTAAATATGTAGCGAACTTTGTCTCTACTCCTACGAATTCTTGCTCTTTATACCACACTACTGGCGAAATCGGCATGTGAGCTACGCTTTGTATCCACTCACTCAAAGAGGCGCTGCTACATTCATAGAGACTTTGTAATATTTGTAAATCGTGCTGTGCTGCTGCTACTAAAGCTGGGGGCAATTCTTCAAATTCTTTCACTTGGGCCAGTTTTGTAAAAGGATTATTAGAGAAGAGAAGTTGAGTAATTAAATAGTCTTCCCAGTTTTGATTTTTAGCAGCTAAAGCGTGGAAGTAACGACCGTAGGCTTGGAGACAACCCCGTGCATCAGAGTCAGTGTAACGTATAGCTTGCAACAGTTCCAGAAATGCTATCCCCACTTCGCCTTGAAGAACAGACTGGTACAGTAAAAGTGAGGCCGCTTGACGCTGGAGATATTGGACTTTTGTATATGAAGTAGTACTTGTTATTGGCATCGCTTGATTATCCATCAATCAACTGTGTGGTATAGCTATTTAGCTATGGTAAATTGTCTGCTGACCTTGGTAGTAAAGTCAAAATCTACAGATGTATTAACAATGAATTTAAGTATAATTGCTGCTTTCGCCTACGGCATCTTAGCGATCGCTGGTGGCATTATTGGCTATATTCAAGCTAGAAGTAAGGTTTCACTGTTAAGTGGTAGTATTAGCGGTCTATTACTAATACTCGCTGCTTACTTTCAACTCCAAGGGCAAACCTGGGGTTCGATTTTAGCAGTGTTAGTTACTGGTATTTTAGTAGTGGTCTTTGCAGTTCGGCTGGCTAAAACACGCAAGTTTATGCCGGCGGGATTAATGACGATTTTGGGGATGGTGGCATTGGCGGTGATGGTGAATCAAATAGTGGCTTTAAAGTAGCATCAGTCTCAATACTTTTCGGTTAAGGGGGAAAGGGGAAAGGGAAAGGGTTTGAATTTACTTCTTCCCCAAGCCCAGTAACCTTTCCCCAGATCAGAAGAGAGATTGTTAGGTTTATCCGAAAAGTATTGACATCAGTCTATAAGCAATAACCACCTTCCTGTTTTTATATCCAAGGGTATGCATTAACAAGGCAAGCCGACGCATTCACAATGCAAGCCAACGCATTCACAATGCAAGCCGACGCATTTACAATGCAAGCTAATGAATTCACAATGCAAGCCGATGCACTAACAAAGCAAGCTGACGCATTCACAATGCACGGTATTGCCAAATTTAATTCGCTACGAATTAATGAAATGCTGTAGTTAGCGCAAAATCTGGTCAATCATCCGGTTCGCCTGGGAAGCATAACTTCCCCCGAATAAATTGAAGTGATTCAAAATGTGATACAGGTTATAAAGTGTTTTTCTCTGCTCATAGCCTGCATCTAAAGGAAAAACTTCGTTATAACCTTTGTAAAAAGCTGCGGGGAACCCACCAAATAATTCTGTCATGGCAATATCAACTTCGCGATCGCCAAAATAAGTTGCTGGATCAAAAATCACGGGTTCTCCTGACGCAGTACACCCGGCATTTCCGCCCCATAAATCGCCATGTACTAAAGAAGGTTGTACTTGGTGCGCCAATAGTTCAGGGATAGCTGCTAGTAATTTTTCTGAAGAGGGGAAGTTTCCTTCCCGTCGCCTTGCCAACTGAAATTGATAACCAAGGCGATGTTTAATATAAAATTCTGTCCAGTCTGCTGTCCAAGTATTGATTTGGGGCGTTGAACCAATGGTATTGTTAATTTTCCAACCAAACCCTTGGCTACTGCTAGCTTGATGCATCGCCGCCAACTTGCGCCCCATCTCTTGCCAAGTATTGCTGTTACCATTACCAAGTTCTAACCATTCCAGCACAATGTAGCTAGAGTTCTCAGCTACACCCCAGCAAATAGGTTTTGGGATGCGAATACTAGCTGTTGCTAGCATTTCCTTTAAACCCAATGCCTCAGCCTCAAACATCGCAACTTGGGATGCAAGGTTGAGCTTGACGAAGTAGGTAATCTCATCATTAGAAACAGCATAACCTTGGTTGATACATCCGCCACCAACCGATCGCCGTTGCTGACTTTGAAATTTTTCGCCAGTCACCTGGCTGATATGGGTGTCGATTTGAGTCCACATGATTGAATTGGGGATTGGGGATGAGGGAGCAGGGGACAAGGAGCAGGGGGAAAATTCCTCTTCCAACCTCCTGCCTTCTGCCCCCTGCCTTCTGCCTTCTTCACTTTACGGCTTAACGACAACTACACCATAAGCATCTGGGGAAAGATACTCTTTGGCTGCTTGCATTAAGTCAGTTGCATCTTGACTTTGAATATAGTCTGGGTAGTTAAAGGCGGGTTCTAAATCTCCCACCAAGGAATGATAGTAACCATACAACCCAGTGCGATCGCTTGGTGTCTCATTGCCAAAAATAAATCTGTTCGCTACTCGCCGCCGTACACGGGCAATTTCTGACTCTGTGACTAACTCGGTTTGGACTTTGCGAATGTGTTGAGCGATCGCATCCTCTACTTCAGCTAAATTTTCTACTGCACATTTAGCTGAAATATAAAATGTTCCTTGCAGTTGATTGCTCATGTTGCTCACAGAAATTGAAGAAACTAATCCCCGTTCTTCTCGTAAATCCCTCACCAATCTCGATGTCCGTCCGTGTCCCAAAACTCCAGCTAAAACATCCAATCCATAGGTGCGATCTAACTGCGCCATTCCTGGAACCCGCCAAACCATCACTAGCCTGCCTTGCTGGAGACTTTCATCTGTAAATTCTCGACGGACAATTTCTGTAAATGGTGACTCAGGATTTAGTGAGGAGTGGGGGGTGGGGAGTGGGGAGTGCTGAGTTTTATCAGCTTTTGTAAATCCTTCAGCAACGATCGCAATTAATTCTTCCACAGGCAAATTGCCCACAGCTACAGCAGTAATTGACTGGGGTTGATACCAATTATGATGAAAATCCCGCATCTGTTGGGGTTTAAGTTCAGCAATTACCGATTCTGGCCCCAATACCGCACGACGATAAGGTAGCTCAGTATATGCTGTCTCCATTGCCCGGCGAAATGTCCGCCGTTGGGGATTATCCTCTGAACGTCTAATTTCTTCTAAAACTACTAATCGCTCACGTTCAAAAGCATCATCAGGAATACTAGCATTTGATACTACATCTATTTGTAGTGGAGCAAGGTGGGCAAAATCTTTGGGGGCAGTAGTTATATAGTAATGAGTATAGTCTTGGCTGGTAGCGGCATTGGTGACAGCACCCCGTTCTTCAATTCGACGTTCAAACTCGCCGCTAGCCAGTCGTTCTGTTCCTTTAAAAATCATGTGTTCTAAAAAGTGAGCCATACCGTTAATGGCATCAGATTCGACGGCTGAACCAACTTTAATCCATAAGTTGAGGTTTACAGCTTCAACTGGCATCTGCTCCGCTATGATTGTCAAACCATTGGGTAAGTGATGCAGGGTTGGGCTATGAAGACGAGTAAATTTCCGCAGGGTTGAAGTCATTGCTACTTGTGTGAGGAGCTATCTTACTTCTTTATCTTATCCGCGACGCAAAATCTATATAAAAAGACCTTTCTCTAGTTGTACTACGCAAAATCTGTCCCTCACCGAGTCGGAGAGGGACAGACTTTAACTTTAGTTCAAGATAGGGAAAGGTTCTGCGAACTAACGAGAGTAAGGATTATTGAAGGTTTCCCAAGCTGCCATAGCCGCTTTTCGCAGGCGAAAATTGAAGTCCACTAAGTCTTTCATCAATAAATACCAGTTTCTCTCAACTTCATCCTGAATTATCGCCCAAGAGTCCTCTAAGCGATCGCGTTGCATCAGTTTTCTGCCTTCAACCAATTCCCGTGCTTGTCGCACAGCTTTCAAATAAGTTTCACGTGTGAGAGTACCTGCTGAATCAGCCTCAGCTTGAGCGCGTCTTTTTAGTGCCTCAATCAGCGCTTTGGTTTCGCGCTTGACTTCATCACTTTCGTTAGCCATTTCGGTTTCTACTAGTTCGTCGGTTTGAGAACTAATTTCTACAATTACTATGGATTCTGTAGATTCAATGACTGTGCTTTCAAAGGATTCGATGTTGTTAGCATTCATAGTTAAAACATCCTGAAATTGCAAAGTTTAGTCTTGGATGAAAACTACATCAAATGACAAATCAATAAGCTTTCGTTGGCAGTTGTTGCTCTAATTTCAATAATGCTGCAACTCGTGCTTCTGTAGCAGGGTGACTGGAAAATAAGTTACCCATAAACTGTCCAGAGATAGAATTGATAATTAATAACGGTTCAAAAGCTGGATTGGCATTTAAAGGGATCTGTTTTGCTGAGGCTTCT
The DNA here is from genome assembly GCF_015206985.1 of Nostoc sp. LEGE 12447. Classification (NCBI taxonomy): domain Bacteria; kingdom Bacillati; phylum Cyanobacteriota; class Cyanophyceae; order Nostocales; family Nostocaceae; genus Nostoc; species Nostoc sp. LEGE 12447. The sequence continues at coordinate 12,111 of NZ_JADEXT010000052.1, forward strand.
AAGCGTTGTAATGCCCTAGCTAATGCACGGGGATTACCAGTTAATCTAGCAGAACCTGCATCAGCAGAGAATTCTCGTGTGCGCGAAATTGCTAGCTGAATAATTGTTGCAGCTAATGGCGCAAGCATTACTGTTAACAAAACTCCCAAAGGATTTGCACCTCTGTTGTCATCTCGTGAACCACCGCCAAACCATAAGCTATAACTCACCATTTGCGCTAGGAATGAGATCGCACCAGCAACGGTAGCAGCAACAGCTTGTGTCAGGGTGTCACGATTAATAATGTGGGTGAGTTCGTGAGCGATAACACCTTCGAGTTCATCGTCTGGCAATATATTCAAAATGCCTTCGGTGACAGCCACAGCAGCGTGTTCGGGATCGCGCCCTGTGGCAAAGGCGTTAGCACCTTGACTTGGGACAATGTAAACTCTAGGCATGGGAATATTAGCGCGATCGCTTAATCTCTGCACCATCCGATAAAGTCCTGGTGCTTCTCCTTCACTCACAGGCTGGGCCTGATATACTGCCAGAGCAATCTTATCTGATTGATACCAGGAAAATAGATTTGTTGCTGCTGCCAAGCCAATTCCAATTATTAAGCCACTACTACCGCCAATTACCCAGTAACTAATTGCGATCAAAAGACCACTTAATGCAGCTAGTAAAGCAGCCGTTTTCACTTGATTTCCCATATTTTCGCTCTCCTACTAATGCTGTATAAATTTTCTAGAAAACAGCATTACTTAAGCCATACTTTGATTGTATCCAGCTAAACTTAGATATATGGTACAGAAAACCTATCAGATAAGTACGGTTTTCCTACTTAACTTTTATAAAAAATAATTTAGTTTTTTTTGATACTTCTTCTTTTGGTAATAAAATTTATTTCTATAGATAATAAAAAGACATCTATCTGTAGAAGTAAATTGTTTGTTCAGGCAGAAATTAAGGAGTTATAGTATGAAACAGCTATATCAATTTGAACCGTTTACTAAATCATCGCTTCCAATTCTTCCAAAGCTTGAAAACTTCCTACTTGCCAACTGCGTTCCACGGCAGCAGGAATAATTTGAGTAATAGCTATATCTTCAAAATTAGGACTGGTATTAGATTTTATGTATGTCCCATCTCTGAGCAAATAAATAGAAAGGTTTCCACTGTCGTAAACCCATAATTCTGGGACTCCAATGGCTTCATAAGCATCAAGAGTAGTTTTCGATGTGACATCAGTTTCAATCGCTAAATCTGGCGGCGGATCATCAGGTTGTAAGCGGCGATGACCAATCATTTGTTGATAATTCTGAATATAAAAGCAAGCATCAGGTTCAACTCCTGCCACACCTTGCCGTTTAAATGTGGTGGAACCAAAAGGTTGGTATCTGATATCTTTAGCCTTTAGTAATATTTTGACAATATCAGAAATTAAATCTTTGGGAATTTCATGTTCTGGTAAAGGAGCCATAATTTCTAAAGTACCCTGGCTGTAGGCAATTCGCGTAGTTCTTTTTTGTCCCAATTCTTCTAAAATAGATTCAAATTCTTGCCAGCTAACATCAGGAATAGTCACTGCGCTACCAGGTGCTAACTGCATCCGGCTAACAGCTTTGAAAACGGGGATAGCAGCAGTCATGTCGCTTCGCTCCAATTCAAAATTGAAAATTCAAAATTGAAAATTCAAAATCTATTAGGTTGCGGTGGATAATCCAGCCCACCGTAACCTTTAGACTAATAGGATGAGTTTAACAAAAGCGATCGCTCTACACCTTAAACTTCTCGGTAATCCGCTTCATCGCCTCTTCGACATTCTCCCGGCTGTTAAACGCCGAAATGCGGAAGTAACCTTCACCCGCAGCACCAAAGCCAGAACCGGGTGTCCCCACAACGTTGACGGTTTGCAGCAACTTATCAAAGAATTCCCAACTGGATAAACCATTAGGAGTTTTCACCCAAACATAAGGTGCATTCACGCCACCATAAACTGACAATCCGGCGGCTGTGAGTTTCTCGCGGATAATTTTGGCGTTTTCTAGATAGAAACTAACCAATCCTTTGATTTGTGCTTGCCCTTCTTCAGAGTAAACCGCTTCGGCTCCCCGTTGAACAATGTAAGAAACACCATTAAATTTAGTAGACTGGCGGCGATTCCAGAGTTTCCATAGTTCTACATCGGAACCATCGGCGGCTTTTCCGGTGAGTGTCTTCGGTACAACGGTTAAGGCGCAACGAGTTCCTGTAAAGCCTGCATTCTTGGAAAAAGAACGGAATTCGATCGCAACTTCTCTTGCACCTTCTATTTCATAAATTGAGTGCGGAATCGATGGATCGGTAATATAAGCTTCGTAGGCTGCATCAAAGAAAATAATCGAGCCATTAGCTTTGGCATAGTCCACCCATGCCTTTAAATATTCCTTAGTAGCAGTTGCGCCAGTGGGGTTATTGGGAAAGCAGAGATAAATTAAATCGACTTTCTTTGAGGGAATCTCTGCGATAAAGTTGTTATGAGCCGTAATTGGTAGATAAACTAAGCCTTCAAACTCGCCTTTATCGTTGGCATCTCCCGTATTACCCACCATAACGTTGGTGTCTACATACACAGGGTAAACAGGGTCAGTAACAGCAATTATATTGTCATGACCAAAGATTTCCAGAATATTGCCCGTGTCGCACTTGGAACCATCGGAGATAAAGATTTCGGAAGCATCTATATCGGCTCCCCGTGCTTGGAAATCTTGAGTAGCAATTTTCTCCCGTAACCAAGCGTAGCCTTGCTCTGGCCCGTAGCCTTTGAAGGTACTGCGATCGCCCATTTCTTCCACAGCTTTAATCATAGCTGTGCGGCAAGCCTCCGGTAGAGGTTCGGTAACATCACCAATGCCCAGCCGGATAATTTTAGCATCAGGATTTGCTTCTGCAAAGGCATTCACTCGCCGAGCAATTTCTGGAAACAGATAACCTGCTTTCAGTTTCAGGTAGTTGTCGTTAATAGTTGCCATTATGTAGATATGAAAAAACGCCCTCAAATAGCTTACTGCTAATTTATGAGGGCGGGGAGTGGGGATGAGGGAGGAGGGGAGGCAGGGGAGCAGAGGGGCAGGGGAGACAAGGGGGAATTATTGAACAAGTCTCTCCCTTGTTTACCTTGTCTCTTCTCCATGCCCCATGCCCAATGCCCAACTAGACATTTACTGGTTGTTTATTATCGGCTGAATAACTGTTGTGATCGCTAATTACAAATTCCGTGATGGTTTCTTTTCCTGTAATCAATCTTGCTCCGCGATTACGGGTGAAATAGCTCCATGCCCACTGAATCATTACTACTAATTTGTTGTTAAATTCAATTAAGAAGTAGATGTGAATAAATAGCCAAAACAACCATGCAACGAAACCTTTCAGCTTGGTAAAGCCCAAATCTACCACAGCAGAATTGTGCCCAATCATTGCTAAACTACCATGATCGGTATAAGCAAAGGGTGGCAAATTTTTACCTGCAAGCCTCTGTTGAACTAATGCTGCTACATATTCACCTTCTTGCTTCGCTACAGGTGCAACACCAGGTAGGGGTTTACCATTTTGATGAGAAAAATTTGCCAAGTCGCCAACTACAAAAATATTGGGATGTCCCTTAATACTCAAGTCAGGTTCAACGATAATCCGTCCAGCGCGATCGCACTCAGCACCTGTGCGTTCTGCTAGCACTTTTCCCATTGCTGAAGCTTTTACACCTGCTGCCCATAATACCGTTTTTGAGGCAATTTCTTTAACTTCATCGCCTTGTTTGAGGGTAACAGTATCATTTTCAATATTCGTTACCAGTGTTTTTGTCTGGACAACCACCCCCAAGCGTGTCAAGGATGCTTCCGCTTCTTGTGATAACTCTGGTGCAAAAGGTGGCAGAATCCGATCCAGCCCTTCTAATAGCAAAATCTTGGCTTCTGAGGTGTCGATGTTGCGGAAATCTTCTTTGAGGGTTTGATTTGCCAATTCTGCGATCGCACCTGCTAACTCTACACCAGTTGGGCCACCACCTACAATTACAAAGGTTAACCAGGCACGGCGTTTTTCTGGATCGGTTTCTTTTTCTGCCGCTTCAAAGGCTGAAAAAATCCGGCTACGCATTTCTATGGCATCTTCTACAGTTTTCAAGCCTGGGGCGAATTCTTCCCAGTTATCTTTGCCAAAGTAGGAATGCTTCGCACCTGTGGCAACAATCAACGTATCGTAAGCTATTGCTTCGTCGCCCACAGTCACTTGTTTTGCTTCTGGATCGATATTATTCACCTCTCCCAGCAGCACTTTCGTATTCTTACTCTTGCTGAGGACAGAACGCAACGGTGAGGAAATATCAGCAGGAGATAGCGCACCTGTGGCGACTTGATATAAGAGGGGTTGAAATAGATGAAAGTTACGTTTATCGATGAGAGTAACGTTTACTGCCGCTTTGGCGAGTGTTTTTGCTGCATAAAGTCCACCAAAACCACCGCCAACTATTACTACTTTATGGGGTGGATTATTGTCAAGTGAATTTACCATAAGAAATATTATCGTGTATGCCGACTATTGTAACTATTCTTAACAGATTTGTATCAAAATTGTCATCATATATTTTGTATTGCTCTTTACATTTGAAGAATGATTAAAGCAATCAAAACTACAGGATAAATAGAACTTTTAAAGATATAGGGTTAGACAATAAGATTTGGAAATATTTAACATACTCTTTGCTTATATAAATTTATCAACGGTAGATGTAGGATTTATGCAAATTCATTCAGAACGAGTTGATTCTGGTAAATGATTTCGCCGCCAACGACTAAAACCATAGACAAGAGCAGCAAAAATTAACAAATAGGGACTGTAAACAATTAACCAAATACCCAGCTTGAGTAAGCCAACGGAAAATGTACTCAAAGAATGGGTAGAGTTATTCCAAGTCTCCTGTACTTGCAAACCAAAGGCAGGTTGTGGACTGGTGCTAGAAACTGCTGCTTCCAGGTTCAGCGTAATCGTGGAATATGCAACTTGATTTTGTAGGCTTTTCAGTTGGGCATTAATTTGTTCTATCGTTTCTCTGACATTACTCAATTGTTGGGCAACACTAAGCACATCTGTAATAGAACCCGCCCGATCCATAATTTTTTGGAAATTAGCTTCAGTTTTCTGCAAATTAGTTAATCTAGCTTGGAAATCCACGAGGCGATCACCGACATCTTCCGCAGTAATATTACGACTCTCTACAGTGCCTAATTTAGCTAGTTCTTCCAGGGTAGGTTCTAGCCGATTCTCTGGTATCCGCAATTGGATTGTTGCTGTGTAACGCGGGTTGTCACTTTTGGGTTGTTGTTGGTTCAACCCGATTAAATCCCCTTGCTGTTTATTGATAATTTGCGAAACAGCATCAATAGTGCGATCTACAGAATTGACAGTCAAAGAAATTGCTGCCTTTTTAATGAGTTGGGGACGAGAACGGTTTATTGGTGAAGCTTCCGCCTTTTGGGAAATCCTGCTTTCGCTAGCTGGTGCAGATGCTGGATTTGCCGCGCTATCAGCTGCAACTCCAGGTAACTGCTTATTTGCTAACTGATGGGAAGAGGCGCAACTGGTGAAAATCACCCCTCCTAATAACGAACTGATAAATAAAGCAGATGTGCGCGGCAATTTAGTCGAAGCGTACATAATCTATCCCCAGATGGATGAAGTTAAACCCAGTATTGCTGGAATAAAACTTAAAACCTGTATTGTTGCGATTTATGTAACAGGTTTGTCATTAGTCATTTGTCATTTTTCCTCTGCTCATCTCCCCTCGGTCCAAAGAGATAAATTGAATTATTTATAGTTAATCTGGGTTACTCAATTTGAGGTACAATCGTAAGCCTGCCAATAAATGACGATGCTTGCTGACAGGAGATGCTTCTATGGCCCGGATGTACTATGACGAAGATGCCAATTTAGACCTTTTGGCTGGAAAAACTATTGCTATCATCGGCTATGGTTCTCAAGGTCATGCCCACGCTCTCAATCTCAAAGATAGTGGTTTGAATGTGATTGTGGGACTATATCCGGGTAGTAAGTCAGTAGCAAAAGCTGAAGCTGCTGGGTTAACTGTGAAGAATGTCGCAGATGCTGCCAACGCTGCCGACTTTATCATGATTTTGTTACCTGATGAAGTCCAAAAAACGATTTACAAAAACGAGATTGAACCAAATTTAGAAGCGGGGAATGTGTTAGCCTTTGCCCACGGTTTCAATATTCACTTTGGGCAAGTTGTACCACCAGCGAATGTTGATGTAGTGATGGTAGCGCCCAAAGGGCCGGGGCATTTGGTACGGCGGACTTATGAACAGGGTGAAGGTGTACCAGCGCTGTTTGCAGTTTATCAAGATGCTAGTGGTCAGGCACGCGATCGCGCCATGTCTTATGCTAAAGGTATCGGTGGCACTCGCGCTGGTGTTCTCGAAACCACTTTCCGCGAAGAAACCGAAACCGATTTATTTGGTGAACAGGCAGTATTGTGCGGTGGTTTGAGTGCTTTAATCAAAGCCGGATTTGAAACTTTGGTAGAAGCTGGTTATCAACCAGAATTGGCTTATTTTGAATGTCTGCATGAAGTCAAACTGATTGTTGACTTGGTTGTAGAAGGTGGTTTAGCCAAAATGCGCGACAGCATCTCTAACACTGCTGAATATGGCGATTATACTCGTGGACCAAGGATTGTTACCGAACAAACTAAAGCTGAAATGCAAAAAATTCTCAGCGAAATTCAATCTGGGCAATTTGCACGAGAATTCGTTCTCGAAAACCAATCTGGTAAACCAGGATTTACCGCCATGCGTCGCAAAGAATCTGAACACAAAATTGAGGAAGTTGGTAAAGATTTACGCGCTATGTTTAGCTGGTTGAAAAAAGCTTAAGCAAAACAAGGATCTGAATGTAGAGACGTTACATTACAACGTCTCTACAATGATTTTGAAATTACGCAAAATTATTTTTTATACCGCTATAGATGTTATTTAAAATGCGTAGATATGTGCATTTTAAATAACATCATTTGCTTTAGGATTTGAGATAATCTGCAATGTACGCTCCATAACGATCGCGCAACATTTGTTCGCGGAATTTGAATCCTAATGTTTTTCCTCGACAGGATAGAGATTTGCACAAGCACCGCGAGACAGCTATTGATTCATATTCAGTGGTTTCGTAATCCCAGGTAATTTCCTCACCTACTTCGATATCGCCCAAAGCAACGAAGTCATATCCCCCAAACTGATTGTTGCTTACACCAGTATTTGGATCGCAAGAATGATTAATTACGACAGCAGGCTCATCTAGGTTGACATACAAATTAAAATCCATCTGAAAGGAATAAATTGTTCGTTGGGGAACTTCTTCAGTTGGGATACCTACCACAACCGTTTCCCCTTTGGCAAATTTTTTCGTAGCAAATACTCCTCTTCCTTTTGCTGTTTCCTGAATCGTGACATGAAAATTGAGCTTTACAGCTGAAATTGACTCTATTGTATTCATAGATAAAGACCCACTATGTTTAAATTTCTTGCTTTCAAATTTCAAACTTGGCTTAGGCTTAGTTAGATTTCACTTTCGAGGTAAAAGCTCGTTAACTGCTCTGTACCTCAACTTTTGCTTCCGGTTCAAGCTTTTGAGGGCTCTGACTTAGAAGCAGAGCAACTAAAACAAGAATCGCGCCAATTAGACCACGCATTCCCAGATGTTCTCCAAGTAGCCAAAACGAAAAAATTGTGGCGAACAATGGCTCAAGTGTATAAAGTAAAGCTGTTTCGTCGGCTGAAACCCATTGCTGTGCCAATGTTTGCAGCCAGATAACAGCAGCAGTTGCCAACAGCCCTAAGTAGACAATCACTCCCCAGTGCTGGTGAATTACCTCAAATTGGTTAAGAATTTGGGTATTATTCCAAAGCAGACCTAGCACCGCAATGAACAAAAGTTGAACACTGGTAAGCGTTAAGGTGGGGTGACGAGACGCAACCCGGTCTAGGAAAATTATGTAGCCTGCATAGACAAAAGCATCAACGAACATCAACAGATCGCCAATTCCTAGTTCTCCCCCTTCCCAAAACATCACGCCAATACCGATCACAGCGACTCCAGCAGCTAGGAAAGTTCTCAACGGTACGCGCTGACCACTCAGCCATGCTAGTAGTGGGACTATGAGTGCGTTCAAACTGCCAATGAATGCAGCCCGATTCGCTGGTATAGTCTTGAGTGCAATTGTTTCTATAGCTAAGAAAAAGAAAAGGAAAAGACCTAGTACTGTACCATCACGAAGTAAAAGTGCGTTAATATTACGTAAATTTACAGCAAAAACTGCTGCTGCTATGACAAAACGTGTAGCAATCAATGCACTTGGTGGAAGACTACTAACGATGTCTTTAGTCAATGGAAAAGTTGTAGCGCTAATTACATTAACAAGGATAAGCAGCATTATTCCTTTTAAACGCAACGTATTTTCAATTTGCATCAAATTAATTGATTGAATAATGTTTCTTTACATCCATAGAGAATGCGATCGCATAGAGAATGTTGGTTTTCCTGTATCCAGTCAGCGCCTTCTGAATTGAGGATTTTTAATTGGGAAAGTTTTACGAAGTAAGTTGGCACAATAAAATCAAACTATGTAAATAAAAATGAACTAGGCTAAAACCCTTATATCTATTGCCTATTGCCTATTTTCTATTGCCTTATCCCAACGACAATTATTTACGCCCACTGACTTAATCTGATTTTGGTAATCTCATGTCTTTTTTCACATTGCAATTAAAAGGTAAAAGAAGTTCGCATTAATCCAATCCGAATTGTATCATTTGCTGCGTTATGTTTAAAATTTCTAATCACTAAAAATCTCCTAGTCACAAAAATTATGTCACTAAGTAGATAGCGATAAAATAATTACAAATGTTAGTAGACTGAAAATTTTTGCGATCGCCTACGGTGAGTGCTTCGCGCGCTTGCTTAGTGATGGATACCTGCAAATCAGATTGCTACATTACGCTTATCGTACACTGCGTTAAGCCGCTACACATCATCTATGGATGCAATGTCACCAACCCTAGCAGAAAAGGACTGTTCTTGTTCGGTCTATATTCAATACAATTGAGAAACGCTATTTATAATCTGGTGAAATACAAAAATAAATAATTTATACTTGCAAAAAGGATTTAATTCCATAACTACTAAAAGGATGTAGGTATGAGAAAATTTTTTAATTTCTGCTTCGAGGCTGAATTTTATCTAAAAATTGCTATTACTTGCACCATTCTTCAGCAAATATTTTATTGGTTGTTGCACAATATAGAACTCAATTTTATAACTCAAGTGCTGTTATACTGGCTTGTTGGTTCTATTTCATTTTATAGCATTGGTCTTTTCATCGAAAAGGTAATTAAAAACAATGATAATTTAAGAGAGAAATTAACTGCCAGAGTTAAGAAAGTCAAAACACAACCATTTCCTTCGTTTACTGCCAAAGGCATCATTACTGGAGAAATCAAAAGTTTCATAGCAGCTTTTATTATCCTCTACTTAGCGCCAGAGGTAAATAGAGGAAATAGTCTGCTCTCAAACCTTGGATGGTTTTTGATGAGAATAATTGTTGCTGATTTCTGTTTTTACGTTTCTCATTCGCTACTTCACAGAAAGTTTTTACAAAAAATACATTTAAAACATCATGAGTTTGCCGACTCATCAAGTTTTGTTGCTGGACATAAGAGTTTGACTGAATATATTATTGTTACTATTACAGACCTTTTGCCTATCTTTATATTTGGGTATGATATCACCCAACTATGTGCTTGGACTATTATAGGTAATGCTTACAACCTTGAAGGTCATAGTTCCTTATCAATATTTTTTGTTCCATCAGATTTTCACGATCTTCACCACAGTTGTTTCAAGAAAAACTATGGAATTCAAGGATTTTGGGACAGGTTATTCAACACCCTAAACCCTCCTACAAAGAAGCCAGGAATTATGTTCCCTGTAGCTTATTTGGAGCATATCACCATGAAGTTATCTAATACTTTAAATTGATTGAGAACTTTAAATCTAGAGAAACCCTCACTTGATTCTTGGCTACAGTGTACACAAGCCTTTTAAAGTTGTCCCACAAGCTTTTTATTCCCCCAACTCCCCTTTTTATTTTTAAGGAAAATCTCTTAAATTCTTCCTTTTTAAGGATAATTTAGGAGGATCTGCAACATTTTGGTTTTGTAGTCTGACTTATTAATTTTATGTCCAAAATTACCAACCCATTGTTCCTGGACTACCTTTAAATGGCCCGACAATATCAGAGGTAATCCATCCGCCATAAAAATCACCGGGTTGAGACATAACTAGCTCATCATTTACATAGCAAGCATCCATTAAACTAGGGTAAAAAGCATAGTATTCTTGAATGGTTACAAAATCAGATGTAGGGTCAAAATATCGCCAAGCGGCGCTATTTATATACTTATCACCGATGCTTATATCATAATACTGACACTTACCTTTCCATTCACACCAACTTTTTTTAGGTGTTTCTATCAGATATTCTAGTTTAATATCTTCTGAAGGAATGTAATAAGAAGGAGGATGGCTAGTTTCTATGACTCTTTTAGCTTTACTTGTTTCTGCTAAAACAATATTATTAACAATTATCCGAATTGATTTGTTTGTATCTTCTAAACGAGCCGGACGCGGATAATCCCAAACTGACTCTTGACCGGGTTGTGGAGGAATAGGATTTGGTCTCATGGTTAATAATTTTTTGTTTTTACTTTGCCATTAAAATGCAAAGGTAGTTCGCATTAATCTAATTCTATTCTAGATGATTTTTTCGTACTATTTCTCCTAAATTTTAGGCTAGTAATATGTTTGCTGTCTCAACGAAAATTGAGCCTGACGATTACAGGGAGAAATGGAAGATGTAAAAACTGCTATTCTGTAACTGTTAGTATCCTGCAAATTATTTTTGTAAAACCTCATGTTGGGGTTACTGCTTGATATCTTGAACAATCCTAAAACCTGCGTGTTGATAAAAATTAGGACGGAACCAGTTGCGATAATATTTTAAAGCTTCTGTACCGTTAGTTATCCAGCATCCTCCTAACATCATCTGATGCTTATTATCAAAAAATATTGCAGAATTATCTTCGTAAAGGAAATGAGGCTTATATCCTGGTAAAGGATTTAAATTATCACTCAAGTGTTCCCAAACATTTCCGCGTAAATCATACAAACCAGAATAACTTTTGGCGGTTTCTAACATTCCCACTGGACTAGGTGAGCCAAATTTTAAATTTACATTGTAATTGTCTACATCTTCTACTAAACCACTACTATAAGTTGCTAAATGATATTCGGCTTCACTAATTAAACGGGTATCTTTACTTTGCCAACAACAGTAAGCCATTGCTTCATAATGATTGACCTCTACAGGCCAATCTAAGGGTAAGCCGATTTCATCAAACATGGCTCGATACTTGTAACTGCCATTTTGGGGTATCCAAAATTTGGGATATTGAATGTTGTTTTCAGTTTTCCAATGCCAAGATTCTTCATCCCAATACGCTTGGTTTTCGTAGCCACCAGCCTTGACAAAATAACTAAAATCGGCATTGGTAATCAGATATTTACTGGCTAAAAAAGAATCCACTTCAACAGTGCGATCGCCATAATCAATATCCCATCCATAGGTTGGATCGTTAAAGGCTTTGCCAAGTTTGACTACCCCACCCATCACTTGTATCATTTCGTTTTGAGCAGTGTAGCCATTAAAAGGGGCATATTGCCAGTTTTGAGGGCGTTTCACTCTCTCAATTGGTAGTTGGCGAATTAACATTGAAGAGGTTTCAATATGAATACGCTGATGTTCAATCCCCATCATTAAAGCCCAGAGGGGATGAGTAGGGTGAATTGGTAGAGTTATTGGAGTAGTTTTAATTACTTCGGAAATTACTATATATGCTTGTTTTCGATACTCCCAAGTTTGTGCAACTTGTGGCCATTCCAAATGAGCGATCGCTTGATTTAATTCTTCTGCTACCTCTGGATCAACTCCAATTTCAAACAAAATTTCATAGTCTGGATTGATCCTTTTTTCTAATAATTCAACGCTAATTAATTTATTGATGTAGAAAACAGCCGAATGTCCAAGATAGAAAATTAGAGGGTTTCTCAAAGGATCGGGATTGAGATAAAATGTATCTTCTTCTATTAAAGTTTTCATCAGCATATCTTCTAGTTGCCAAGCATTCTCAAAATAATCGAGGATAACTTGGCGATCGCAACTATCTAGTTTAGGTGGATGAGTAGATTGAAGATTGTTCATGATGTAACTCAATTGCTATTATAGAGACGATTAACTCTGGCTGATTTACTTGACAAACTTAATCAAAAAATTGCTAATGTTAATTGTTGATTGCATTCCGGCTCTATTTCTATTTTTCCAGATATGTTGAATCTTGCTAAATGAAACATATCCATGAACAAACAAATGCCGCTTCATTAGGCATTTATAAAATGGCTAAAAATACTGAGATACTGTAGGACGATCAATGCCTATCAGCCTTAAGTAAGCGCCATTCATAAACAAACCATAAGCTTTGTAAGTTAAGGTTTAAAGCCTAATTAACGGATATGTCTATTTAAATTCAAATTTGGGGAAGCAAAATTTAAGCTTGGCAAAGAATTAGCCCAAACCACTGATTGGGATCTGTCCAAGTTTTCAGAGTCTTGAGTCCATGTGTCTCCAGTTGTTTTTGCATATTTACTAAATCAAACTTGCGAGAAATTTCGGTGAGAATGCTTTCTCCACCTGCAAAGCCAACTTGTAAATCTAGCGCTTCTAAAGATACTTCATGACTCTTTTGGCAATGCAGATACATTTCAATTTGAGCATCATTTTCATTATAAATAGCTTGGTGAGTAAATAAGCTGAGGTCAAAATTACCTTGAAAACGCCAATTTAAATGAGAAAGGATATTTAAATTAAAAGCAGCTGTTACTCCTTGACTATCATTATAAGCTGGCTCCAAAATTTCTTTGGGTTTTTGTAAATCAATTCCCAAAAGGAAGTAGTCACCTGCTTGCAAAGTCCTAGTAATTTGGCTTAAAAAATTATCACATTCTCGTGGATTAAAATTTCCAAGAGAACTGCCTAAGAAAAAAATCATCCGTGATGCTGCAAATGTTGATTCTAGCTTTGTCAAGGCTTGTTCGTAGGTTCCTATTAATCCCTCAACAAAGAAATGTGGATATTTTTGTTGTAATTTTATTACGCTGGATTTAAGAATGCCATGACTAACATCAATGGGTATATATCTACAGTGGCTTGCAATTTTTTGGTAAGCATCTAGCAAAAAAAGAGTTTTTGTAGAACTACCACTGCCTAACTCTACAAGTTCACAATTACCTGTTATCTGAGCTATTTCATCGGCATATTGGCGTAAAATCCATGCTTCTGTTCGTGTTGGGTAATATTCTGATAATTCACATATTTGTTCAAATAGTTCTGAGCCGTAATCATCATAAAAATATTTAGGGGGTAAAGTTTTGGGACTTTGAATTAATCCTTGGATAACATCTTCACCTTCATTGTTGAGAATTCGATCGTTCTCATTAAGAGATTTTAGATATGTAGCTAACATTGTGTCAATATATTTAGTTCTGAATGAAGTATTTAATATGACATATTTAGTATTTAATAGCAAGGCTTATTTCTAGGTAATTAATAATAAATTAAAATACGAAAAGCCTCTAGATTTAGTGTGGTATTAAAGCAGGCTTTACTAATTTAATACTTGCTGATTTATTCAACTGCAAGCTAATAAATAAGTCGTTAGGAATAGACATAACTACACTGTTAGAGGTAAACATTATCTACTACCGAAAATGGCGAAGCACATAAGTTAGCTTTATTGATGATAACTTAAATTTTAGTTAAAAATAATTGGAGCTTTGGTAGCGATCGCAAAACCCAAATAACTCTTATTTTTATTTTAATAGATAACTAAACTTTATCGAAACATGAGTTTTATCAAATACCAATTTATCTATTTTTTCATAAAAGTTAAATGATTTGCGTTCGCCTGACTCAAAAAAATTGTGTTTTTTATCCCGTTTTTTGCTTAACTCTTCTCTTGTCAAAGACGCTATGCTAGGTTGTCTACACAAGTCTTTTAAAGTTGTCTCACAGCATTTAGATTTCCTCTACCGTAATAGTATAGGACTTACGCAAAATTACACGCAGTAGGGGAAATTCATGAATTGCCTCTATTTAACAATCAAAGTTTTGGCTATTTTTTGCGTAAGTACTGTAGGAGCCAAAGTCCCCCTTTTTAAGGTGGATTTAGGAGGATCTAACTTCGTTTTATACCTTGTACAGAGTTGTACGTACACCGTAGCTTAAAATGAGAAAAGCTTTGAATTTTACTGTCCTTCCCTACAATTTCAATGCAATTGAGAATCGCTATATGGTGTTAAGTAGGAAGTTAAAATTAAACATAATAGCAAAATTAATCATAGTAAAATTAAATATAAAATAAAATCCTACTTTTGAGGGATAAATTTCTCAAAATTAGGATTATTAGGACTAAAGTCCTTACTACAAACTTTAATTTATTTAGGCTTAGTTACTTATCTTTTATAGTCATCAGAGAGATTTACAAGTAGGAGTTTCAATAAATTTCGTGCAACTAATTTGGAGAAGCATACGGCGATGCCTTCACAGTAGGCATCGCGGATTTTAGATAAAATCTAAAATCCCAAATCGAGTTATCGATTCACCGCCGCAGCTTCTCTTGCTGCTGCTGCTTGATCTGGGTGGATACCCAAGCGGGTGAGATTAATCCGACCTTTGTTATCAATTTCACGGACTTTGATAATCACTTCATCGCCCACCGCTACTTCATCCTCAACTTTGCCAACGCGGTAGTCAGCTAGTTGTGAGATGTGGATCATCCCTTCTTTCCCAGGCAGAAATTCCACAAATGCACCTATCGGTATAATCCGAGTAATACGTCCTGCATAGACATCCCCTTCGTGGAGCTTGCGGGTCATACCTTGGATGATGTTTCTGGCTCTCTTCGCCTTGTTCTCATCCACAGCCGAAATTGTCACGGTGCCATCATCTTCGATGTCAATTTTTGCACCAGTTTCCTCTGTGATGCCCTTAATAGTCTTGCCTCCAGGCCCGATGACCAGACCAATCATGTCTGAGTCAATCTTGATTGTTAACAGACGTGGGGCATAAGGTGAGGTTTCAATCCGTGGCACATCGATGCAGGCGAGCATTTTCTCCAGAATGTGCAACCTAGCTGCTTTGGCTTGGTGGACGGCTTGGGAAATAACATCCAACGACAAACCGGGGATTTTCATATCCATTTGCAAGGCGGTAATTCCGGTATCCGTCCCGGCAACCTTGAAGTCCATATCGCCCAAAAAGTCTTCAATGCCCTGAATGTCGGTGAGGATTCGCACTTCGTCCCCATCCTTAATCAGACCCATTGCTGCGCCACTAACGGGTTTGAGAATTGGTACACCAGCATCCATAAGGGCGAGAGTGGAACCGCAGACTGAACCCATTGAGGTGGAACCGTTGGAAGAAAGTACTTCCGATACGATGCGAATCACGTAGGGAAATTGTTCTTTTGAGGGTAACACAGGAATTAGCGATCGCTCTGCTAATGCTCCGTGACCAATTTCACGCCTTCCTGGAGAACGCATTGGCTTGGTTTCCCCGACTGAGAACGGCGGGAAGTTGTAATGATGCAGATAACGCTTATGTTGGTCTAACTGCATATCATCGTTGAGGTTTTGAGCATCACCCGGTGTACCCAAAGTACAAGTGGATAATACCTGAGTTAGTTCCCGGTTAAATAAACCGCTACCGTGGACTCGCTTTGGTAAGACACCAACTAAACAAGATACACGTCGAACTTCATCGAGTTTACGACCATCAACGCGAACATTATCTTCGATGATTTGCCGCCGCATGAAGTACTTGGTAATATCTTTAAAAGTGTTACCAAGTGCCTTGCTATTTGCAGTTGCGGCAACTCGAATTGGGTCTTCTTCTGGTAGTTCCTTAATCGTCGTGGCAATTTCATCCTTGACGACATCTAAAGCTGCATCGCGTTCGGGTTTGGTGAAGGTAAATTGAGACAGGATTTTCTTAATCTGACCGCTAGCGCGATCGCGGATATAATTTTCTAGCGTCTGGTCTACTTCTGGTGGTGCTTCTTGCACTATCACTAAGCCCAGTTCTGCTACTAAATCTTGCTGCGCTTTGATTAAGTCCCGCACTGCTTCATAACCAAAGTCAATCGCCTCGATGATATCTCGCTCTGGCAACTGATTGGCTCCCGCCTCCACCATGATTACGCCATGTGGAGAACCGGCTACTACCAGATCCAAATCTCCGGCTTCAATTTCTGCATAAGTGGGGTTAATAATGAAATCATCTCCCACTAAACCAACGCGAACTGCTGCCATTGGCCCATTAAAAGGAATCTGGGCAATCAGGGTAGCGATGGAAGCGCCTGTAACTGCTAATACATCGGGTGGAACCAACTCGTCCATCGATAGTGTTAAGGCGATAATTTGCAGGTCATCCCGTAACCATGAAGGGAACAAGGGACGCATGGGACGGTCTATAAGACGGCTGGTGAGAATTGTTTTTTCTGGTGGACGACCTTCCCGCCGCATGATCCCGCCGGGAATCCTACCAGCTGCATACAGTCTTTCTTCGTAATCTACTGTGAGGGGAAGAAAATCAATGCCTTCTCTGGCTTGCGATCGCGTAGCTGTCACTAAAACGGATGTGTCCCCTGATTCTATCAAAACCGACCCACCTGCCTGGGGAGCTAGTAAGCCTACTTTCAGTCGAATATCCCTTCCATCGAAGGATATTGACTTATCAACTTCTGCCATTCAGTTCTTTTTCCTTCTCTTTCGCTATTCTCTTTCTGTGGCAATCCTAACATTTATGCACTAGGGCTGACTTCTAGTACATACAAAGATAAGAGTTGTCATCAACCCAAAGCACGATACATCATCAGCGCGTCTACCACCTGTTCATTATCTAGCTTCGCCGCACGAGGAATTCGCCCAATAATCTCAAATCCTAACGACTGCCAAAGGGTAATTGAAGGTATATTAGTTTCAAAGACCAAATTGAACATTACTGCTTCGTAGCCTAGGTCTGCTGCTATCAAGAGCATAGCCTCCCCCATGAACCGCCCGATGCCCTGACCGCGCAACCCAGGTTGTACAATAAAACCAGCGTTGCAAATGTGGCAACACCGACCGGGGAAGTTTGGTTTTAAATAAAACGCCCCTAATATTTCTTTGGGCTTGTGTGTAGCATCCAAAACAGATGTCCTGACAACAAAGGCATCCTTGCTTAACCAGTAAGTTGAAAATTCTGCCTGAGATAGAGGTTGCCTTTGGGGATAAGTTTTACCTTCAACAATTACAACATTGAGTAATGTTCTTACAACCTCCTGTTCTTGAGGATAAATATAATCTAGTTCTACTGTTATGTTATTTTTTATAACTTTAACAATGGGGAAATCCATTAGTAATAATGTTGATGCAGAATGATTATTTGAAAATTATTTGTATGCAATGATTTGATTATAAATGCTATTGACAAGATTTAATAGTTATAGCTTTGCGAGTTAAATTATTTAATTTTACGAGAATCTGAGTAGTTAGCAAATGGCGATTTTACACGGTAATTGGTTACTAAAAAGTCAAAAGGGTTGTTTATTTATTTGGGGAGAAACTTGGCGATCGCCACGAGTTAATTTCGAGTCTAATGGATCTGAAGATATCCCACTACATCCATTGGCAATGACATCAGTAGAGTTAAGCGAGTGGTTGGTTTCCCAGAAGATGGCGATTACCAACTTTATCCAGCAACCCCAAATTGCGAACGCTACTACTGGGCGAACACGTAAAGCCGCCAGTGCCACTGAGATAAATTTACCAACGCATTCACAAATAATTGCCTTACCAACTTATATTCCCGAAGAGAGTGCAGAAGGAACATCTGCAATTTTCCCTGTGCATTCTGCCAGCTTGGGGCTAGAAACAGACTCTCCACAATATTTACAACCGTGGCGAGTTGAGGGTTTTTGTCTTAACCCCAGCGAAGCAGTAAAATTTCTCGCTGCTATTCCTCTAAATGCTGCAAAAGGGGAAGATGCCTTTTTAGGAGGAGATTTACGTTTTTGGTCGCAAGTTTCCCGATGGAGTTTAGATTTAATCTCGCGGTGTAAGTTTTTACCAAGAATTGAACGGCAATCAGACGGTGCATTTGCTGCTAAATGGCAAGTACTTCTAGACAGTGCTGTAGATGGAACTCGCCTAGAAAAATTTTCTGCGGATATGCCGTTGGTTTGTCGGACTTATCAAGAGGGACTGGGGACTGGGGAGGAGTTTTCGCAATCCCTACTTTATGTAGACTTTCCAGCCGAACCTCAAGAATTACTTTTGGGATTTCTCAACAGTACGATAGATACGCAAGTGCGAGGGATGGTAGGTTCTCAGCCTCCAATGGAAGCTAAAGCGATGGCATCTTTACCAAGTGGGGTGCGACAGTGGTTGCAAGGCTTAACTAGTGCATCTCATATAGTTAACGCAGATTCAATTGAAGTGGAACGACTGGAAGCGGCACTGAAGGCTTGGACGATGCCGCTACAGTACCAATTAACTCTTAAAACTCTATTTCGCACCTGTTTTCAACTGCGTTCTCCAGAATCTGGCGAAACAGATTGGACATTGGCGTATTTTCTGCAAGCGGCTGACGATCCTGAGTTTTTGGTGGATGCGGTAACTATTTGGAACAATCCAGTTGAACGATTGGTTTATGAAAATCGGACAATTGAGCAACCACAGGAAACCTTTTTGCGAGGTTTGGGGCTAGCTTCTCGATTATATCCAGCGATCGCACCGAGTTTTGAAACCGAATATCCCCAATCTTCTCGTATCACCCCCATGCAAGCTTATGAGTTTATCAAAGCTGTAGCTTGGAGGTTGGAAGACAGTGGTTTAGGAGTAATTTTGCCTCCCAGTTTAGCGAACCGCGAAGGATGGGCGAACCGTTTGGGTTTGAAAATTACTGCCGAAACCCCAAAGAAAAAGCAGGGGCGTTTAGGCTTGCAAAGTCTGCTGAATTTCCAATGGCAATTGGCAATTGGTGGACAAACTATTTCCAAAGCTGAGTTTGATAAACTTGTGGCTTTAAATAGTCCGCTAGTAGAAATTAACGGCGAGTGGGTGGAATTGCGGCCTCAAGATATCAAGACAGCCCAAACTTTTTTTACTACTCGCAAAGACCAAATGGCCCTTTCCTTGGAGGATGCCTTGCGTTTTAGTACAGGAGATACCCAGGTAATAGAAAAATTACCAGTCGTCAGCTTTGAGGCATCTGGGGCATTGCAAGAGTTGATTGGGGCGTTAAGTAATAATCAAGCGATCGCACCTTTGCCCACACCAACAGGCTTTAAAGGGCAGTTACGACCTTATCAAGAACGTGGTGCTGCTTGGCTGTCATTCTTAGAACGCTGGGGTTTGGGTGCGTGTCTCGCCGACGATATGGGACTCGGAAAAACCGTGCAGTTCATTGCTTTTCTGCTGCACTTGAAAGAACAAGATGCGCTAGAAAATCCAACACTGCTAGTTTGTCCAACTTCGGTTTTAGGCAATTGGGAAAGGGAAGTCAATAAATTTGCACCAAGTCTGAAAATTTTGCAATATCACGGTGACAAACGCCCAAAAGGAAAAGCGTTTTTAGAAGCAGTGAAAAAGCACGATTTAATCGTTACTAGTTACTCGCTTCTTCATCGAGATATCAAGTCATTGCAAAGTGTCTCCTGGCAGATAATTGTTTTAGACGAAGCCCAGAATGTGAAAAACCCAGAGGCAAAGCAGTCAAAAGCAGTGCGAGAATTAGAAGCGACATTTCGTATTGCGTTGACGGGGACACCAGTAGAAAATAGGCTGCAAGAACTTTGGTCTATTTTAGATTTTCTCAATCCTGGCTATTTAGGCAATAAGCAATTTTTCCAGCGTCGGTTTGCCATGCCAATTGAAAAGTATGGTGATACGGCTTCTTTGACTCAATTACGTTCATTAGTGCAACCATTTATACTGCGGCGATTGAAAAGCGATCGCGACATCATTCAAGATTTACCAGATAAGCAAGAAATGACCGTATTTTGCGGTTTGACTGGTGAACAAGCCGCACTTTATCAACAAGTTGTAGAACAATCTTTAGTAGAGATAGAATCTGCGGAAGGATTGCAACGCCGGGGGATGATTTTAGCATTACTAATTAAACTCAAACAAATCTGCAATCACCCAGCCCAATATTTGAAAGAAGCGACATTAGAGCAACATAATTCAGCCAAACTTCTGCGGCTAGAAGAAATGTTAGAAGAAGTTTTAGCAGAAGGCGATCGCGCTCTAATATTCACACAATTTGCTGAATGGGGTAAATTACTTAAACCCTATTTAGAAAAACAGTTAGGGCGAGAAATATTCTTTTTATATGGCAGTACCAGTAAAAAACAACGTGAGGAAATGATCGATCGTTTCCAACACGATCCTCAAGGGCCACCGATTATGATTCTTTCTCTGAAAGCGGGTGGAGTAGGATTGAATTTAACACGAGCAAATCATGTATTCCACTTTGATAGATGGTGGAATCCAGCCGTAGAAAATCAAGCCACAGATAGAGTATTTCGGATTGGTCAAACCCGGAATGTGCAAGTACATAAATTTGTTTGTACAGGCACTTTAGAAGAAAAAATTCATGACATGATTGAGAGTAAAAAACAATTGGCTGAACAAGTTGTAGGTGCTGGTGAAGAATGGTTGACTGAACTAGATACAGACCAACTTCGCAACTTACTAATACTCGATCGCAGTGCAGTAATTGACGATGATGCAGAATAAGTTTGTAGTAAGGGCTTTAGTTCTTGAATTTAGGGTTAGAGCCACCTACCACAAAGTAAACTTATTCTTAACTTTTCTTCCTTTGCGCTCTTTGCGCCCTTTGCGGTTCGTTTCTCACCCCCCTGATAATTAACGCGATGAACCACTAAATTAAATATGCGATATTGAAAAATATCACACCTTCTTCCTTACCCTGTGCCATCATGTCGAATCACTTTGCCCACGGTTATGCATTGTTAATTGGGGTTGGCAGAACAGCCGAATCTCGATATTCATTGCCTGTCACAGTTAAAGATGTGCAAGCCCTGAAAACAGTACTAACCGATCCAAACTTGTGTGCCTATCTGGATGATTCCGAACATATTCGCTGATTGCAGAATCAACAGACAACGCGCAGCGCAATTTTAGATGGATTAACGTGGTTAAAGGAAAAGGCTGCTGCCGATAAAGATGCAACAATTGTAGTTTTTTACTCTGGTCATGGGTGTTTTGACTTATCAAGTCAATCTTATTATTTGCTACAACATGACTTCAATTCCACAGACATTGCTAACACCGCCCTATCTGCCCAAGAATTTACTCAAGCTTTGCGGCAGATTCAAGCAAAGCGGTTGTGGGTGGTAATTGATAGTTGTCATGCAGAGGGTATGGCTACTTCTAAAGGCGAACTACCTGCTGATTTTATCGCTACGGCATTGCCCAAGGGCATAGTCGATGCCTTGAAGCAGGGCGAAGGAAGGGCGGTGTTTACGTCTTCCAGAGGCAATCAGGTTTCTTGGATACGTCCTGATGGAACCATGAGTCTCTACACTTATCATCTAATTGAGGCATTGCGGGGAGCGGCTAATCAACCAGGGGATTCCAAAGTTATGCTCTCAAATCTGATCAATCATTTGGGTAAAACTGTTCCAGAGAGCGCCAGAACCCAACATCAGGCAGAACAGACTCCGTTTTTTGATACAGCGATGGAAGATTTTCCTATTGCCATGCTGCGGGGAGGGAAAGGACTACCAAACTCAACCCCAATCTCAGATTTGCCTAGAGTGATGAGCAATCAAGAGGTTGTAACACCTGCATTGGCAATGGCACGTCGTTCACTAGCAATTTTAGAAGAGCAGGCTGCTGGATTTGGTAAGCTGCAAATGCCAGGTCATCTGAGAATTGAGCTAGAAGAAAAACGTCAAGAAGTGGCAAATCTTGAAGCTAGACTGAAAAAATCAGAGTAAGTAATTCCCACAGGCTGCTATGGAAGATCAAATAAACCTCGAACAAATGCTTTCTACCGCCCGCATGATACTGATGGTGTTGGAACAGCAGGCGGCAGGCTATACCAACTTGACTATTCCGGCTCATCTGAAGGTACAACTAGACGAGAAACGCCAGGAAGTCACTAGCCTAGAGGCGCGATTAAGCCAGTTACAGGGACAACGCCCGGAAAGTTTGCCCGATAACCTGCCCCGCTATAACGATGTGTTTGTGGGACGCAAACAAGAAATCGCCCGTTGTTTGGAAGCACTTTCACCAGAGGAGCGCGGTTGGGGTGTTGTGATTGATGGTATTGGTGGTATGGGCAAAACGGTGTTAGCGCTAGAGGTAGCACACCTTGCCCGTAAGCAAGCCTTGTTTGATGCCTACCTATTTGTTTCTGCCAAGACTACCAGGCTCTCAACTGAAGGAGTCCGGCAAGAAACCCTTGCCCTGTCTTCTCTCGATAGCTTCTGCCGGGAATTTGCCAAGGGGTTAGGACAGACAGATATTGTGAAAATGACTGATGCCACAGAACGCCGCCGCGCCCTTCTCGATGCTCTACGGGGACGGCGCACCCTGTTGATTTGGGACAACTTGGAAACGCTGAATGCAGAAGAACGCGATATGATTGCCGAGTTTTTGCGGAAACTGCCTGCCCCCAACAAAGCCATCATCACCAGCCGCCGCCGCACTGGGGAAAGCGCCGTCACCATCCGCTTAGATCGTCTCTTAGAGACAGAAGCTTTGGAGTTAATGCAGGCGAAGGGAAGATCGCACCCCCGTCTAGCCCAGGAATTAAATGCCACGAAGCCAGAGATATTGACCGCTTTATATGAAGCGTCTGGTGGCAATCCCCTAGCGCTGGATTGGACATTGGGACAGGTGGCACATAAAGGCTACTCCATAAGTGATGCCCTAGAGCGGTTGCGTAATGCCGCTAAATCTCCTGATCTCTATGGGTTTCTGTTTGCCGATGCCGCCGAAACTCTTGCTGGAAATGATCGCACAGTGTTGTCTGCCCTGGCTGTGTTCCTGACACCAGCAAAAACCGCAGCACTGGCAGATGCTACAGATTTAGCCATAACCGAGATCCAAGTTTCTTTAGAGCGGTTAGTCACTCTATCTTTGGTAAATGACTTGGATGGAGAACGGTTTGGCCTGCACCCCCTCACTCGCACATATATCCTGGCAGCTGTGGGCGGAACGGATACCGTTGTAACTGCACCCCTAAGTGGAATTCGGTTTGACTCTGCTGCCCAACGCAAAGTTCTGCGCTACTGGGTAGACTTTGCCCAAAAGTACGGGGGTGAGGGCAAAGATGCCTATCAGACCCATGACAAGCTGGAAGCCGAGTGGCAGAATCTAGAAGGCGTGGCGACAACCTTGTGGGAGGTGGCAAGTATCCCCGGTACGCTGAAAGACCAACAAGCTGCCCAAATGCTCATCGATTTGGAAAACGCTTTGTCTAGCTTCCTCCGGTTTCGAGGCTACTGGGATGAGTGGGTACGCTTGGCTGAGTGGCGATATCAGGCAGGAAAGGCGCTGAGTCAGTGGAGCGATGCTGGTTGGGGTGCATATCATGTTGCCTGGATTCACTACCAACGTGCGGACAAAGATCGAACAGCAAGTTCGGGAGATCAGATGAAGGAGATGATGGAACGGGGCGGCAACCTTCGGGACAAGGCTTTTGCAACCCGTATGCAAGGAGTGATTGCAGAGCAACGGCAGGACTGGGCCGAAGCGGAGCAGCTGTATCAGGAGGCATTAACAATTTACCGAAAGTTAGGGAATGAGAAGAGAGAGGCGATCGCCCTTAACAATTTGGGAGGATTTGCACGATCACAGGGAGACTACGATCGCGCCGAATCCTACTACAAGCAAGCATTGATGATCACTAAAAAGCTGGGTTTTAAAGAACAAGAAGCTTCTCATTCTGCTGGTTTAGGACATCTCGCCCTTGACCGCAACCGCCTTACAGAAGCCCGTACCTGGTACGAGCATCAGTTAACCCTGGCGCTGGAAATAGGACAGCAAAGTTTGGTCGCTGATGCTCAACAGGGGCTAGCACGAGTTTTGAAGCAGGAGGGGCGCTATGCAGAGGCACTACCCTTAGCACTGACTGCGCTGGAAATCCGAGAACGCCTGCGCGATAAGAACTTGGATTTTTCGCGCCAATTGGTTGAGTGGTTGCGGCGTAATACGGGGATAGAATAATTCGTCATTCGTAATTCGTAATTCGTAATTAATTCAAGGTTTTACGTCTATATGTAGTCTCAGGCTTCCAATCTGTAGCCGTATCTTTGCGAAACTGATATGCTCCCAACCATAAATGCTAGAGTCTGAGGTAACTATCACAAAACTAGATCAACCTATCCATTGCATAATTTTGAATTTTAAATTTATTATGACTAACTACACATTACAAGCAAGTCGAGAATGGTGGTCACAACAATGGCTAGATTTGCTAGATTCTTATCGCTTTAAAAAGCGTTTAGAACGTGCGAGAAATTATGCTCGTCAAGGAAATGTTTTGAGTATCGAATTTAAAGGTGCAAAAGTATTAGCTAGGGTGCAAGGTAGTGAAGTAGAACCTTATAAAGTTTCTCTTTCCCTTGAACCTTTTAGCGATGAACAGTGGGGTTATGTAATTGAAACCATGTCCCAAAGGGCAATTTTTGCTGCCAAGCTACTAGCAGGAGAAATGCCACAAAATATAGAAGAAGTGTTCACGGCTAATGGTCTTTCGATATTCCCTTTTACTCTTGGTGATGTCCAGAGTAAATGCTCTTGTCCTGATAAAGCAAATCCCTGTAAACACATTGGTGCGCTGTACTATCAGTTAGGCGATCGCTTCAGTGAAGACCCTTTTGTACTGTTTCAATTGCGCGGACGCACCAAAGAGCAAATTATCAGCGATTTACGTCAATTACGTAGCGCTAAGATTCAGCCAATTACTACAGAATCGCCCGAAATTCAACAGTCAATTCCTAATAATAAATATTCTGTAAAAATTGATTCTTTCTGGCAATACAATGAGCCACTAGAGTCATCATTAGTAGTGATTGCGCCCTCTACTAATGAGATGGTACTAGATGTATTAGGAGCAATTCTCCTAGCGAAGGAAGAGGAAAATACAGTAAATTCAACTTCCAGTGATGTGGTAATGAAGTATTTAAATACAGTTTACAGAGATGTGAGCCAAAAGGCTTTTTTAGCAGCAATGAATGTGGGAGGAAGTTGATACTAATTTGTAATGACGCGACGCTCCTGCGTCGCTAACGCGGACTCGCTATCGCTACGCTAACGTAATTCGTAATTCGTAATTATGAACTAGGTTGCTTGGGTAGTTCAATATTTACCCACTTCCGCACTGCCTAACGAATTGTCCGTCTGCCATTTGCCCGATTATCAATGAGTTTTGGCAGATATCGAATTGCTAAAGTAGGAAATACTAAACTGTTCTCTAACTCGACATATTCCCCATTTTGTAGGTGGTAAATCTTTAGTTCACCGGAGTCATAACACCAGAGTTCTAGTACTCCCAGCGCGAATTTCTCACAAACAACAAAAAATCAATTCACATCACTTGATGTAAGACATTTTTTGATATATCATCTATTGAAATTTATGAGACTAAAAAAAGTAACTATAAATTAGCAATCATCAGGCTTCAAGCAATCAAAATTTTACACAGTAAAATCAACTCTTTACCCCTTTCAGTGCCTCAATCTTGCCCATAAACAATCATTTTGGGTGATGTTTTCATATTCAGTTGACATCAAAACCACGGTTTGAAACAACGCTAAATCAATGGTTTCAACTCTTTGACGTTACAAAACTTTACAGCATGTCCCAATTTACACGTATCCCGGCTGTACCCCATACCCGCTTAACTTCTACATAATCATTGCCAGTCACAACATTATATATGTCTGGATTTGTCAAACGCTGCCACTCAGCAAAACCTATTCTGCTGGTGGAAATGTTTTAATAGCACGGTCATTAAATTACCATGCATGACAATAATCGTAGTCTTAGTATCGTACAACAAAGTTTCATTTACTACTGCAACTGCCCGTTGCATTGCGGCACGACTTGATTCACCACCTAACTCTCGAAAAAAATCTGCAAGTATGATTATGGTTTTATTTTTAAGCTCAGAGGAAAGGAAGGACATTTACCTCTTGGGATATATGTTTACTGTACAAAAAACGCGAAACTTATATATAAAGATGTAGCGGAAGTGGGATTTGAATCTTTTTTCTTTCGCCCTCCTTCCTATCTTCTCTCCGGTGAATTGTTAAGTTTGCCGACAGTATCCATAAGCTTTTTTCAATGTGAAAGCTATGCCCAGATAGCATTATACTCTTTTTTTACCTTCGATTTTGTTTAAATCCCGATATCGCTTTTATTTTAAACTCCAGCCGAAAACTTCTCAAAACGCTAAAACTCACCAAGAAAAAATGAAACTTTTAACGATTGACACCAAAAACAATTGTTACGTTATTGACGCTAATGCAATGAACCACCTGCAACAAGATGTTGCTAGCACTTTTACTTTGGAGAAAGGGACTTTTGATATAAGAATTACCAGTGGTCGCTATAGTTATGCTCAGAGCGAAACTGAAGGCGAACCTTTAGTTGTACTTTGGATATATGGGGCTGATGGCAGTACATTTATCAACAAAAACACAGGCACTGAAACAGGTGCAACTTGGACAACTTTAAACGGATACAACAAGAAGTTACAGTTGGAAGTCAAAGGGAAAACCGTTATTTGTGCTTTATTTTTTGATGTTAACAATAGTGAGAACAAAGGATCGGTCAATCTTTTAGTTAGCAGCAATAAACCACATTTTAATCCTCAAATTATAACAGTTGATAGTAAGCAAAATTGTTATGTTCTTGATAAAAATTTTATATCCAATCTGAAGCAACCAAGTTCCAATTTTGTTGAATTGGAACCAGGCAATTACAAGATAAAGATTCGTGAAAGCAACGCTACTTATTGGTCTTCTGAGCAAAGATTTCAATTAGAGCCTTGGGCTTTGCTATGGATTAAAGATGGGAAATTTGTTTCTAATCTTACTGGTCTTGAGGTTAAAGAAACTTGGTGTTCGCTCAATGGATTACAAGACGAATTCATTTTAGAAGTTAAAGAAAAAACCACTATTTTAGGATTTTTCTTTGATACCTACAAAGAAGATAACAAAGGACAAGTTGTTCTAGAAATTAACACAGTGAGTCAGGCTGTAGTAACTACAGGCTATGGCAATCAGCCGAAACTGCCAGTAACAGGAGTGCCAGACGGTAATGTGAATGAAGAAGGCAATGTCACTGTTGTAAGCACTGGTGGTGGAACTAGCACTGGAGGAACAGGTTCTGCTATCAGTAGTGGAGGAGGTAGCCTCAGTGGAGAGAATGCTTTCAGCTTCAGTTTCGATCAAGATCAGATGGAGCGAATGTGGCAAGAGATGTCAGCCAGGCTCGAAAGCTCAGTAAGCGTAACGGCTCAAAAAGACGAAAATAAACAAGCCTACTGGGAAGGTCTTGAAAAATCGATACTCAAAGGCTATCAAAGCCAAGCTAAGCAACTTGCCATGCAGGTAGCACGGCTTGAATTCATGATGCAGACTCTGATACAACAAACGGAGGTAAATTTTAACCAAAGCTTCCAAGGTTGGTCTAGTTACTTTAATAAAAATCTCAATGACTTGTTTATTACGAGAATTCCCAGAATAGTTAATGATCAGGTCCATCTGGCAATTACAGAACAAACCCAAGAAGTTAAAAACTTAGTAATTCAACAGATACAAACAGAACTCAATGAGCGTGTTGAGTCTGTAGTTAATCTGAAACTCACTAATCAAGCTCAAGAGATTAAGGCTTCAGTCGTTCAGCAAATGCAAACAGAACTTGAGCAACGGATAGAAAATGTCGTTAATGTCAAAATTGCTAATCAATCTCAAGAGATTAACACTCAAGTCATTAACCAGATATCAAATGACATTGACCAGCGCATTGAGAATGTGGTTAACGTCAAAATTGCTAATCAATCTCAACAGATCAGCAATCAAGTAACTCAGCAGATACAATTTGACATCGATCAGCGTATTGATAATGTCGTCACCCTGAAAATTTCTGATCACACCCAGGATGTCAAGAATCTTGTGATTCAGCAAATGCAAAACTACATTGAGGAACGGATTGACAACGCAGTTAACATCAAAATTGCTAATCAAGCCCAAGACATTACCAATCAAGTGGTTCAGCAGATCCAAAGTAACATTGATAAGCGTATTGATGCGGTAGTTAACCTTAAAATCGCTAATCAAACCCAAAATATTAAGAGCCTGGTAGTCCAACAGATTGAAGCTGATTTCGATCAACGCATCAAGTCTGTCGTTAATCAATCTACCAATAACAATGTTCAGTTAGTCGTTAATAATGTCGCCAACGAGCTTGATAATCGCATCAATGTCAACTTAGACAATAAAATTGTCAACTTCCGCAATGAAGTATCTATGCTCGTTAACAATGAGATTAACCAAAACTTCACGGAGTCTCTCAAAACGACGATTTTATCAGATATCAAAAAACAGCAGTTCTACATTGATATGCAATCAATCAAAACTGAGGTAGAGAACTTTTACGCCCGTTTAGGACAGTTTGAGAGTCAGTTATATTTTCATATTGAACAGGGTGATACCCAACTTTATAATTGGACTCTCGAACAACTTATTGCCCTTCAAGGTTGCTTAACCGATCGCCAAGCTCTGGTTGAGATTTTTGAGGTCTTCGCCAGTAACCTTAAAGACCAACTAAATGGTGCTGAATGTGTTCATCCTAATCGGTTTACCCCTTGGGTAAGAAGAACTTCGCAAGCACAATTTCAGCCTATGGAGCCTCAGCAACTGCCAAACGCTTAATTATCCCAACTACATATCTGACTTTTCACTCTACATTCCACAGGTTAGTTAAGAGAGAAGATAATATTTTTGACAACGAGCGCCAAAAAACTGGAGAATCCATCGCCTTTCATGAGTTTAGTTGGCAATTTGCTTTATTTGGGCGATGGGAACGGGGTCAAATGAGCAACGGTACAGATACGCTAAGGCTGGAACCCTTACTGTACAAGCATTATGTCAATCGATATTTTTGGCAATTCTCAATGTACCAATTAACCCATAGGCTATTTGGTGTAACAATTTAATACGGCTCATCTTGGGTTTGAAGCTCCTAAATTTCAGAGACTTCAATTGGTACAGTTTCATCCGTGGCGATGCCTGCGGCGGCAAGCTACGCAGTATTGAAAACAATTCCTTAGCGTAACTTTCGGAATCACTGCTCATTTGACCCCTAAAAGCAGCTAGGATTTTAGCGTCTGGTTTAGCCTGATGAGCTTTTGACAGTTGATGAAATCAAGATTGTAAAAGAAGCTTGTGAAAAGTGTTCTGTTGAAAAGAAGCGCATTAACGCAAATTTCTCACAAACAATAAAAAATCGATTTATATGGACTGATATGAGACATTTTTTCGATACATCACCCATTCAAATTGACGTAGATAAATAAACTAAGTATAAATTAGTATTTCTCAAGCTAAAACAATTACTCTCGATGCTCTTCCAAGTCTTTTAGAAGATTTTCAAACTGTTGCCAGCTAATGTCGTAGAGCATTACTCGGTCCGCTCGATTTTTGACGACTGTCATTGTTACGAGCTCCAGAATGTTTTATTGTCCAAACTCAAGCCTAGCCTGTTCTACCAAATCATCTGTCACAACCTCTTGACCTGATTCACGAGCTAGCTGTTCAATTCTGGCTTTAGCTTGAGAGCGGACAAAAAAGGGAATATTTTGTAACTTTTCTTTAGCTTCTGATGTCCACCGCAAAGCATCAATAAAATTAGAGTCGCTCATAGTATTAATTCCTTTGGTAAGTCGCTGAGTTTAATCAATAGATTACTAATTTTCTTATAAAAAAAGCCCTTGCTTTTACGCAAGAGCTTTTAAATTATTTAGTTGTCAGTGATGAAATAAACTTTATAACCTAATCTAGGTCGTCCATGAACATCACTGGCTCAGTATCACGGTTAATTCCTTTCTCAAAACCACCAGCCGCAGCCCGTGCGCGACCAGCGTGCCACAAGTGACCAACTAGGAAGAAGAATCCTAGTACGAAGTGAGAAGTCGCCAACCAAGCACGAGGAGATACGTAGTTGAAGGAGTTAATCTCGGTAGCCACACCACCTACAGAGTTCAAAGAACCCAGAGGAGCGTGAGTCATGTATTCAGCAGCGCGACGAGCTTGCCAAGGCTGAATATCGTTCTTGATTTTTTCCAAGTCAAGACCATTGGGGCCACGTAGAGGCTCCAACCAAGGGCCACGGAAATCCCAGAAGCGCATGGTTTCACCACCGAAGATGATTTCACCAGTTGGAGAGCGCATCAGGTATTTACCTAGACCTGTGGGACCTTGGGCAGAACCGACGTTAGCACCCAAGCGTTGGTCACGAATCAAGAAGGTCAAAGCCTGAGCTTGAGAAGCTTCTGGACCAGTAGGGCCAAAGAATTCGCTGGGATAAACGGTGTTGTTGAACCAAACAAAGATTGAGGCAATGAAGCCCATCAGTGAAAGAGCGCCCAAGCTGTAGGAGAGGTAAGCCTCACCAGACCAGATGGATGCACGACGTGACCAAGCAAAAGGCTTGGTAAGAATGTGGAAAACGCCGCCAGCAATACAGATAAAGGCAATCCAAATGTGACCGCCGACCACATCTTCCAAGTTATCAACGCTGACAATCCAGCCTTCGCCACCGAAGGGAGACTTGATTACATAACCGAAGATAACTGCTGGGTTCAATGTTGGATTGGTAATAACACGAACGTCACCACCACCTGGTGCCCAAGTGTCATACAAACCACCAAAGAACATTGCCTTTAGAACCAACAGCAAGGCACCGCATCCCAAAATAATCAGGTGGAAGCCGATGATGTTGGTCATCTTGTTCTTGTCTTTCCAGTCGTAACCAAAGAAAGAAGAGTATTCTTCTAAGGTTTCTGGGCCACGAACGGCATGATAGATACCGCCAAAGCCAAGGACGGCTGAGGAAATTAGGTGGAGTACACCGACAACAAAGTAGGGGAAGGTGTCGATAACTTCACCACCAGCACCAACGCCCCAACCCTGGGTAGCGAGGTGAGGTAACAGGATCAAGCCCTGTTCGTACATGGGTTTTTCAGGAACAAAGTGAGCGACTTCAAACAAAGTCATCGCTCCTGCCCAGAATACAATCAAGCCAGCGTGGGCAACGTGAGCGCCCAAGAGTTTGCCGGATAGATTGATTAAACGCGCGTTACCAGACCACCAGGCAAAGCCAGTAGATTCTTGGTCGCGTCCAGTGCCGCCTAATATATTTGGTCTATTAGAGAGCGTTACCACGTGGTAATACCTCCTCAGGGAATACAAACTGTTCGTGGGGTTGATCTTGAGGAGCCATCCAAGCGCGGATACCCTCGTTCAGCAAAATGTTTTTGGTATAGAAGGTTTCAAACTCAGGGTCTTCCGCCGCCCGTAATTCTT
>NZ_JADEXT010000095.1:0-11178 GCF_015206985.1 Nostoc sp. LEGE 12447
GTTTGATCTTGTTCTCTGGTCAGAAAGACCCTTAAACGGCTGCCCATATCTCTGTTACCTTCGTAGACACATTATACGTATTTACTTATCTTTACACAGTTTGGTTTTTCCACCTCGTTCTACTTATTAGTTATCAAATTATTGTAGAAAAACATTGTGGACACCTTATTTGCAATTCTCAGCCAGGACTTGGTTCAGAATTTATAATTAAGATTCCTCTGCACCCTATCAAATAAAGTTTTAAGCAATATTTTTCGACATTGAAACTTTTATCAAATCCCGGTGTAATACTCCAGTTCTGGGCTTACGCCTGATACAAAAGCTCAAAAATATAGACTACAATACTCATCGAGTAATAGCTATCCTTGGTGGCTCAGATACTCCCATGCTCCCGATTAATGTCTATTCTGTTCAGCAAATCGAAACTCTGCTTAAGTACCTCAATGAAGACAGATAAACACAGATGTAATGGCAAGAAATAGAAAAACCGCCTTCTTCAGATGAAGAATCGTTGACAGATGCTCAAAGGACACAGGGGCGGCGCGAACAATATAATTTCTACCTCTGCCATAAGGTATTGGCACAGATAAAAGCACTTTCAATCGTCTATTCCACGAATGACTAATTACGTGTAACTACTAACTAAATATTGATGTGACGTTGGGCATTGAGTCTCTCTACTAAACAAGGTAGCCTAATTAAAAGGAGATTCTGAATCGATTTTATAGATGCAGCTACCGCAAGAAGAAGCCGATTATTTCTTTAGCCTTTTTAAACCCCTATTGGTTTACACAAATCAAAAATTCCAGATAACCCCTGGTATAAAAAAGCCAGAGGACATAGAAAGGTATCCTTTTGAGTCAACAGTAAAAATTCGAGATAAACTTTACCAAAATCCCGAACTTTTTGATAGATTTATTCAAGAAAATACAGACAATTTATCGCCGGAAAATATTTCTATTATTCAAAGTTGGAAAGGCTTTATTCCAGGGAAATTTTTTGTTTTTCGTTACTTGAAGAAGTATACAGTTTTTCTGACTAATGATGAGCCTCCTAAAGCTTATGGAGTTCTGTCCTTATATAGCCCATTTGAAGAAATAGTTGGTTCAAGCCTCCCAAGATTAGTTGAGACAGTGTTGCTACCTTTCAAGGATAAAATTGTCTCAGATGGTATATTTAAGTCTTCTAACATTTTTTTTGGCCGTGGTGTACAGGGTTCACTTAAAGAAAATTATGAGTTAGCGAAGACAAGGTTTGGTATTATAACTTCCCTAACCGCCTCTGTGTCAGAAATTGAATCGCCTGAAATTGCTAAGTTAAAGACTTATTTAAAAAGTCAAAAAAATTTAGAAGAACATTGGAATGAAATACGGATTCTCAAGGAGAAAAGCTCCGAGCTAAAGCACCTTTACTACCAAGAGGTAGGTAAGATATATGCAAAAAAATATAGCAAGCAATGGCGAGAAATAGGTTTAAATGATGTCTGGTTTGCTTTTTTTGAGGCTATGCCGATTGCTAGTGGTAAAACCCAAGTTGATGTGGAACGAACAGTAAAACAGATTCTTCCTAAACCACAACAAAAATTTGTGTACTATTTTCATCTCAAAGGTAAATGAATTTATAGGCATTTTTAAGAAAACCAATTAAGAAACAGGATTTATTGACTTGCTTAAAACATGATGCCTATAGGGTTATCGGTATTTCTGAAGATCCCCACGGGAAAACTGGGATACAGGTTAGGCGAACACTGAGAAATGAGTCGAGCAAGATGTTATCCAAACAGGTGATAACTCTTACACTACCAAGATTACATCTTCACCAATAACGTTATTGGTGGCGAGTCTACCTCGTAATTGGTAATGGTGTGCGATGCAGTAGCACTCACACTTCGGGTACTGGCAGATTGAGTTTCACAGATAAAAATCTTAAAGCTCCATGCTAAGTTGAGCCTGTACTGATCTGGTTAATCTGTTTTCATCAATGCTTGTAACTGGGCCAGTAATTTCTCTATGCGAACTTTTTTCTTAGGGTCATCCCAAACCTTAGCCTTTTTAAGTTGCCGGAAAGTTTCATCGGCACGCTGTTGAAGAGATGAAGACTCTCCAAGAGATGCTGAATCGGGTTCTGACTGTTGCCACTCTTTAATCTTCTGCTTGATTTCATTTAACGATAATTTATTTGTAACGGCCACACTTAGCAGTTCTTTTCTCTTGTCCTCATTTGCTACCCGTGAGATCGCTTTAGCTTTGCTAGCTTCCAATTTTCCAGAGCGCAATACCTCTAAAATGTCGCTAGGCAGGTTGAGTAATGGGAGGCGGTTGCTGATAAATGAGTCGAGTTTAATATTGCCCAAAGAGGCGAGAACCTCTTGCACAACCTGGATTACATTTTCACCAATAACGTTATTGGTGGCAAGTCTATCTCGTAATTGGTTTTGTATGCGATGCAATAGCACTGACACTTCGGCTACTGGCAGATTGAGTTTCATGGATAAAAGTCTCAAGACTCCATCAGCTTCTTCTAGGTCAGTCAACCCAGAACGAGCAAAATTTTCAATTAAAGCAATCTCCAGAGCTTCTTCATTGCTAAGTTGTTTGACAACTACAGGGACTTCTACCAGCTTCAGAATATGAGCAGCTCTGTAACGCTTTGCCCCTGCTACCACTTCATGCTTGTCACTGCCAGGGATGGGGCGAACTAGAAGTGGCGCAAGAATGCCATTTTTTCTGGCAGTAGCAACAATTTTTTCAACTTCTTCAGGGTCGATGTAATACCTTAGTTCCTCGGATGGCAGAACAATCGAGTTTAAAGGTATGGAGACTGTGGACTGTTGTCCCTCGTCCCTAAAAATAAAATCCTCTACCATTCGTCTACTTTTTGACATTGGCTACCTCTAAGGCTTCAGTGAACAGTGCCTCAAAGTCCTGAGCAGCGCGTTTGGCTGTTGCTCCACCCAGCCCCCAAACAGTAGTTCCTTGCCCTGGCGCATCAGCAATCACCTGAAGGTCAAATAACATTGACTTTAGCAAAGGAAACCCTGTGTTTTTGGCATCTAAAGCTCTTTGAGCATCTTTGAGTAACACAGTTCCTTTCTTAGCTTGATTTAAAAATAAACCTACATTCGGCATCCCTCCTCGTAATTCTCTTGCTTGACGCAAAATCCTTACCATCTTTGATGTACTGTGCATATCTAGACCAGATGGCTTACAAGGTACTAGAGCTAAGTCACATCTGGACAAAATTGCTTTTGTTGTCTCGCTGAGACTACCGGGGCCATCCACAACCACAGCTGAATACTGTTCTGCCAGCGTCGGAAGTTCGTCAAAAAGGTCGTCCGGGTCTATCATCGTTTTACAAGGTAACTGTAAATCTTTCATCCAGTTAGTGCTGCTTTGTTGCGCGTCGGCATCTACAACAATCACCGTTCCACGCTGGCTCAACCAGTATGCAAGATGCCCAGCTATTGTAGTTTTTCCCGCGCCCCCCTTTTGATTCGTTAACCCAATGATCATGATTTTTTTGAGTTTTGTGCAAAATGTACCACTAAAAATAATGCTTTCCTATGACTCAATCTCAACCTTCACTGCCCCAACCCCAACTCGAAAGAGATGGTATTACCTCTGAACAGTATCTAGAATTTACCCCAGAAAAGTTGGAACTGAGTGACGGATATCTCGGCTATGGTGGACGTGTCATTATACGCTTTGCTCTTGTGACAATGGAGTCAAGGATTAGCAAGGTTTTTGAGAGGCATGACTGCATAACCTTCAAACGAAGTCGGGGCTGGGATAAGAAAAAATTGATGATTTTGTAGTCTAAATATTTGCAAAAATTCTGAAATCTACTGTCTCATGCGAGTAATCATGCCTACTGCTATTCATCTTTAGGCGTTAGATATCCGCGTGTTTTGTTGAGATAGTAATCACGCAGTATATTTTCTATATTCTGAATTAAATCTTCCCTTAATTTTTCATATTGTTCTGAATCTATATTATTTTCTCTAAATAAAAGACCAAAACCATTATATGAAGAGTCTTTTTGTGCAATTTCTTTAGAGTTTAGTACCATTTCAGCAATATACTCAGCTATTTCATAATCAAAATTTTCAGGTAAAGTAATAGAATTTTCAGGGATATCAAGTATATTCTCGAACTCTTTGTTAAATTCCATATAATTCCCTAAATGTTGCCTTATCTGCCTTATTCTTCCACAACAACTGTAGTTCTTCTTCCGAGTTTTATCATTATCTTTGTACTTTTATATACACAAATCAGCTCTTGGCAGTATGAGCGCGACGGGCGGTTATGCTATCGCTGTAACGCACCTGTTGAGAACAATAAACGCCTTTATTAGTTCTGAAACTACAATAATTGAAGAAGCAATTATTTGGTGAAATTGTGATGCAATCAATTTTCTGGAGTGTAGAAGAAGTAGCCCTAAGAGCTAAACAGTTTTACGAAAACGGTATTCGTCAAAATGTCGAATCTGGTGACAATATCGGCAAGATGATTGTGATTGATGCAGAAAGTGGTGAATATGGGATAGATCCAACTGGTGTAGAGACAGCATTAAAGTTAAAACAGAAAAACCCTAATGCTAGATTGTTTACTATACGGATTGGTTATGATGTTGCTGTAAGTTTTGGTGGTGCAATGGAGCGTACTGCTGAATGATTTATGGAAAAGTAATCGATGGTAGGGCAATAGTTCCAGTGGTTTTTCGTTTACCTTCGCAGCCAGATTTTAACTTGGATTTTGTCATTGATACTGGATTTAATGACCATCTTACTTTACCATCACAGGCAGTCAGTGCAATGAATCTTCCCTTATATTCTAGTACCGAAGCAAGGTTAGCCGACGGTAGTCAAGCTTTATTATCTATACATTTGGCAACAATTTTATGGGACGGGATAGAAAGATTAATTCCAGTTTTAGCTGCTGGTTATAAACCTTTGCTTGGGACTTCTCTGATGGCAGGATATCATCTAGAAATAGATTTTCAAGACAATGGTTTAGTTTCCTTAAAGAAACTCTAATCGATTAGTTATTGTTTTGCTTGGTTCGGAATTATCAGAAGAAGTTCAATTGTCTACCTTCATTAAATGGTAACTGAGTCTAACTGATGAGGAATTAGCTTTTGATAATGCCCGACTATACTTTTGCAGAATGCTGACAAGAAAGAAGTTACGGAAAGATTATGATTCCAGTAGAATATTTGAGGATAAAGGAAAAGGTAAGACAGCTTGCTCGTCAAAGAGGCGTAACAGCAATTGATAGCTGCTACATTAGTCTAAAGTTAGAAGAAGAGCGCCCAGATTGGGGATTAATTGGGGGGATATTTTACCCAGATCACCTCGAAGAAGAGATAACGTCTCAAGAAGAAACTCTTACAAAAATTGCAGACAGCCTAGATATTTGGCTGGCGTTGGTTAGAGCTAATAGTGTTGTTGCATCTTTGAGAAGAAAAGCACTCTCAACCAAAAAAATAGAAGATATCAGACACTACCTCGATGTTCAGAGCGTTTCATCTACGGCTACTGTCAACCATTAGTAATCTGGCACTTTTGGTGCAGGGCGGTGCTGGCAGCCAGGGCATTCTCCCAGAACTTATATAGAAATTAATATAGACAAAGCCTATATACAAACTTACTCCGGCAAGTACCAACTGCGATCGCTCTATCTTGGCATGGGCAAAGGATATCTGGTGGTTTGTAAACTCTAGTTCCGCCAAGGATCGCAACTTAAATACCAACAGTTCTCATCGTCCCAAACCCTGATTCTCTGGTGAATATCCACCCTACAAGTTACCCCAGTTAAGTCAAACTTATCTTTCCAGCACCGAAAAATTCTCTACACAGGGCGATTGATAAAGATAGCTTATATAAAGGGGTGAGCAGCTTATTTAATCGTCTATACACGCTTCTATACCCCACCCCTGGTTGATAGATGGTTGCGATCAGTGAGTGATATCAACTGTGAGCGACAGATTTTGGTGCTTTCCACAGCCTGTTGCTTTGGGACTACCATTATGTACATCAGTATCTACTAGTTTCTGAGCGATGAAGTTGGTTTGCGTAACACTACCCCTAATAGTAGTTTTACTACTTCTGTGATTAACAGCTTCGGGGTAGAAGACTTTTGAAGATAGATATGAAACCCAAACGCCAGAGCCTTTTCAGAGGAATTATCTTCAACACTGCCAGTAAAAGCAATTGCCGGAATTTCTCTTTTTTGTGGATGCGTAAGTGTTCTAACTTTCTGTATTAACCAATACCCAGACTTTTCTGGCATAGCAATATCACTTATTAAAAGATCCACCGGGAATTGTTTAATGATTTCAAATGCTGCCGCAGCTGATGATGCGGTCATCACATGAATTCCATAGCTTTCAAAAATATAGCTAATTAGAATCAAGATATCGTTTATGTCATCTACCGCAAGAATTGTCAACCCTTTAAAGATATCTATATCATCTTCAAGATGCAAATCAAAAAAATTATCTGACACGATCACAGAGCCTCCCTAGTTGCTTGATCAATTTTTAGGCAAAATTGGTCAAGTGAGTATATTTTTGGGAGCTTGCTAATCAAGCCCCTTTATCTATGAAGTTACTGTTGTTATTTAGCTAGAAGCATTGATTCAATGCGACAAAAAGTTTGATATTTAAACCTCAAGCAAGTAATTACAATTAAATGACTAACAGCAATCTTCGTCGAGTCGTGTTGTATGTTCCACACTGTCTCAATTAAGTTTGTGCAAGGCATTCTCAATGCAGCGCGTGGTGTCAACTTACAGCCGGAGGCGCTCTTGGCTGCCATTGGACTCGATGCATCCATCCTTGAAAATGCTGATGCCCGAATTTCCCGCGAACAGTATTATGCTCTCTGGCAAGAGATTGTTCATCAGTCTGGCGATCGCTATATTGGTTTACATCTACCAGAATTTAATGTCCCCGCCACCGGGGATATACTTGGCTATGTGATTAATAGCTGCACAGACGTGGCTGAAGCGTTGTCAAGGATAGTCCGATACTCGGAATTGTTACACACAGGTATCAAGTTCTTTCTGAAAACCGAAGACAACGTAACCCAACTGACTAGTATTACTTTCGGACTACCTCAACCGCCTGTGGTTTGCGTTCAGTGGGGTTTAGCAAGTATCGTCGTTGCTGTTCGCAGGATAACTGGACTAGATTGGGTGCCAATCCAAGTCAACTTTCCGATCTCAACACCAGAAGATATTTCTGCTTACCGCTGTTTATTTCGCGCTCTGTTAGAGTTCAATCAACCAACAGCGGAAATTTTATTTGATGTTGCTTTTCTTGGGCAACCAGTGTTGAAATCAGACCCTGGCCTATGTAGCATCCTTGATCGCTATGCTGAGGATTTGTTAGCTCGATTACCACGAAATGAAACTCTTGTAGACAGAGTACTTCAGCTGATTAGTGAAGGACTGCGTACTAGTAACCCTAGCTTGGAAGCGATCGCTCATCGTCTAGGATATACTCCTCGCACTCTGCAACGCCAACTTAAAAAAGCCGGAACTTCTTATCAAGAACTGTTAGACCAAATGCGGCAGCAGTTGTCCATTTACTATCTCCAAGAACGCCATATCGCCATCTGTGAAGTTGCCTTTCTCCTTGGCTTCTCAGAAACTAGCGCCTTCTATCATGCCTTTAAACGTTGGACAGGGACTACACCAGGCGAGTACCGCCGTAGTGTACATCTCTCGTTCCCAGCTTAACTTTTGCTTTTGGTTCCTTTATGACTTACGCACACTCTCTGCATCCTCGATCAAAACTAGCAGTATAATCGTAGTTTTTTCACTAAAAAGCGCTTCTTGAAAGGCTTGCCTCACCTTACTTTCAGCCTTGGAGTACAATTAACCCGGTTTGGCACGGTGATGCCGTGTTGGCTATTTGAACCGCAGGCATCGCTTTGGGGCAGAGTCCCCAGTATTCTTGTGCTACCAAAATTGATATCAATTTCGATATCAAAGCAGCAATTTTACAGACTACCACAGTGCTAATGATACTTAGTGACTTACGCAACAAGTGGCTATTGCTATATCTTGTGTAAACACACTTGGCAAGAACATTGTATGCAATGATATTCGTTATTGGAAAGCTACATTATCAATAACGAGCTAGTAAGCATTTATGCCTAATCAGCCAGGTTGGGGGGAATTGATCAAGGTTGAGTTGGAAGCGTGTTTAGATGCACCGATCGCCAGATATTTTGACGCGCAGCTTCAGGGCGACCCGGATGTGTTGGCGCAACTCTTGGCAGATAAGCGCAACCCCAATACTCGGCGTGCTTATGAGAAGGATTTGAGAGATTTCTTTCTGAAGATGACGGGCTTACCGCCAACTGGTGATAGCGTGCTGGAGTTTTTGCACTTGCAGCGAGAGCAGGCGGTGATGGTGGTGCTGAAGTACAAGGCGATGTTGATTAAATCTGGGTTGCGGGAGGCAACCATCAATCGGCGGCTGGCGGCGATTAAGTCGTTGGCGAAAATGGGGCGGAAGTTGGGAGTGTGCAACTATTCCCTGGAAGATGTGTCAGGCGAGAAGGTATTGGCTTATCGGGATACGCGGGGTGTTGATAGCAAAGCGATATCTATTGTAATTCAGCAATTTGATAGGGAGACTTTGATTGGTAAACGCAACTATGCAATTTTTCTGGTGCTGTGGGGTTTAGCGTTGCGTCGCCAGGAGGTATGCCATCTTAATGTGGGGGACTTTGATTTTTATGGTCGCAAGTTGAGAGTTTTGGGGAAGGGTAAGGGAACGAATGAAGAGTATTTAGATATGTCCAAGGATGTGGCTCATGCTCTTGCAGATTGGTTAATTGCGCGAGGTGATTTGAATCCCAATTTCCCAATTTTTACAGCATTAGATTTCCATAACGAAGGGCATAGATTGACTACGGATGCTGTCTATAAAATAGTTGCTGCTGCTTTTAAGGCGGTGGGGGTGAAGAAACCCATGTCTCCGCATAGGGTCAGGCATTCGGCGATTACGGCGGCACTTGATGCAACTGATGGGAATATCAGAAAGGTGCAGAAGTTGAGCCGTCATGCTGACCCGCGAACGCTGATGATTTATGATGACAACAGGAATAAAGACCTGTGGGAGATGTCGGAATTGTTAACGAGTATGTTGAAGGATTCGGATCAATAAAAATTAATATATTGACTAATTAGAGGAGATTTATATTATTTAATAACTGGTAATTAAATATGTTTGATAAGATATTTTTACGGAACTTATCAAATCACCTAGAAAACCGTTTATAAATCCAAATAATTCTCAAGGGTAGGAGTATGAAATCAGATGCATTAGAGCTATGTCATCAAGAGTTTAAAAATAATTCCGTGAGGTTTTTGTTAGCAATCGCAATTGAGCCTGGATATTTTCAAAGCTTTGAAGAGATAATGCAGGCTGTCTCGCTTGAAAGCGCTATCCCATACAAAGATTTAGCATCTTATGAAAAGGACTTTATTCGTGGCTCTTATGAGGTTTATGAAAAGGCTTGTGCTGAGGCTGACCGACGAAAAAATGGGGAAGTTCCTAACTAGAAAAGAGTTTGATAAGCTTGGCTGAAGCCAAAAAATTTCTCGGAGTGCTTTAAATCCTTGGACAGGAAATCAATCATGATTATTGATACATTAATTTTAGTAGTTTTAAGTATCAAGTGACGAAAAGGTAATTTGGTACACGAATCTAATCAAAGCATGGATTTATACAATGAGAATTACTGAGATTTACGTGAGGAATAATTGTTTAGTATTTTGTACCGATGATGGATGTAAATCAATTTATCATTTATCAAATATTGTTGTAGACACAGGCTTATCAATAGATTCGCTCTCTGCCGAAAAACTCCCAGAGTCAAGAGTACAAGAAATTATTGAAGCTGAAGGCGAACAAATATCAATAATTGAAATCAAAGGCTCAATTGGTAGATTAGAAAATGCTGAAAATTGCCTGGATGCTAATTATAATGAAGCTGCTCATAGCTGCTCTTATTGGTTTTCCGGGCAAATAAACAATATTTTAAATCAACTTTTTAGTTAACTTGGTGAGTTGAAAAGGGAATTACGCAATGACAGAGGCTTTTAGTATTTATGTCGTCAAATCAGAGGGGATTGAAAAATGACATCCCAAATAGCTGACATAAATTTTCGCTTATAAAACCGAAATTACTTACCCAGAAGGAGATGATATCCACTTAATAGAAGGGCGAGTTTGGGAATTAGATCAAAATCTAGAATTAACCACTGAAGATATTTTTGAGATTGTGTGTCAAGAATATAACCTAAATGCTGAGTTGATAGAAAAAGAACTAAATTGTAAATGTCCATTTGCATTAACTGGCTTTTTAATGGAGTTAGAACGGACAGAAGTTTCCTATTATTTGAAAATTGAATAAATGGTTGAGGGAGAATAAATATGCTT
This sequence comes from Nostoc sp. LEGE 12447, assembly GCF_015206985.1. NCBI lineage: Bacteria > Bacillati > Cyanobacteriota > Cyanophyceae > Nostocales > Nostocaceae > Nostoc > Nostoc sp. LEGE 12447. The sequence continues at coordinate 10,459 of NZ_JADEXT010000095.1, forward strand.
GTCATGAATAATGACTTTATTGACCAGCTACGTGAAGAATTAGATATTTGGGATAATTCTCCAACGGAGTGTGATGGGCATAGCAAAGTTATCTCTACTATTTTATTTAATAAGGGTATTGAACATATAATTTGCTGCGGTTCATTCCAATGGATTGGGCATGGTCAAGTGTCACCGCATTATTGGATTGAGTTGCCGAGTGGGAACCTAACAATTGATTATCGAGCCAGAATGTGGTGTCGTGTTATGGAAAATCCACAATTAGTTGATGTAGAAGTTCCGCACAGTATATTTAATCCTGCATATTGGAATCAGGTTCAATACACCAAGATACAACAACAGATTCCAGAAGAATTCGGCGTACCTCTAGAAGACTGGTTGTTTAAAATCTTAACTGTATCTATTTAAGGGCTTTAGATGGTGATGCTTGATATTTAAACTAAATTGTTTAGTTTGCGCTTGGTGACAGCTTCGCCAGTTCTTCCTTAGGTTCCAAATATGGACTACTTAGTTGCAATAGAGCCTGTTGAATCTGCTGGTCGGTTGCTAATTCCATTGGGCTGATATCTTCATTCAGAACAAAAATGGGCTTATAAGTAAGTCGGGGAGAAAATTTATAGGTATGTAACAAATGATTAAGCAGAAGAATTAGAGTTAAATCTTACACGTTGCGTACTGTAGTTCCCCTTTTCTCCTCTTCTTTGAACTCCATCAATCACA